>CALHIO010000236.1 GCA_938030915.1 uncultured Gemmatimonadota bacterium | reverse complement strand
TGCGACAACCTCTCTGACGCCCGCGAGACCCACGGCAAGAACTCACCGGAGTTCGCCACCGCCTTCGCCGCGTGGGAGAAGGGCCTGAAGCGGATGCCCTCCAAGAACTCCAAGCACGACGCCTACTCGCACGGTCGCAGGATCGCCCTCTGGCTCAACGCCAACGGCTTCAACGTCCCCGAGGCCGCAACGAACGTCGACGACCTCCGCACCATCGTCGCCTCCGCCCGCACCGCCGGACTCATGGAGGTGAAGTGATGAGCGCCGCGACCGCCGACACGCTTCTCGGCACCTACTGGTTCCGGACACTCGACGACGCTCGCAAGGTTGAGACCATCGGTCGGAGAGCCGGGTTCGTCGCCTCTCACGCGCGGATGACCGTGAAGGGTTGGGAGGTCACGATCTCCGTCAAGAAGTCGGACACGACCCGCGCCCGCACCACCGGAACGCATGTCACGCTCGAACGGGGCGACGACCTTCCGTGGATGCTGATCTGCGACGAGCACTCCGGCTGTGTGGAGTTCCACACGAAGGCTGAGGCACAGGCGCACCGCCCGTATCCGGAGACATGGTGCGAGTGGTGTATGGGCAACGAGGAGGAGTTGTGAGCGAGAAGACTGATGCCGTCAAGGAGGCGGTCGCCCAGAAGATCATCGCCAGCATGGAGGACGCGAAGTACGGGAAGGACTCGTGGCAGAAGCCGTGGTCCGGCGGCACCATCGCTGAGAACGCGAAGACCGGTCGCCGTTACAGCGGCGGGAACCTCATCGCCCTGTGGCTGTTCGGAGAGGATTACGGCTCCGGGTACTGGGCGACCTACAAGCAATGGGCCGAACTTGGCGCGCAGGTCCGCAAGGGCGAGAAGGGCATCCGCCTCGTCAAGTGGTCGATCGTTGAGTGTCGAGACCACGGAGCCGACGAGATGTGCGACCGGTGCGGACGCGGATACTCGTCAGCGTTCACCGTGTTCAATGCCGAGCAGGTCGACGGGTGGGACAACCCGGACAAGCGGGTGAACCCGGAGGGGCCGATCGCTTACGCCGAGCAGTACCTCCACTCGGTCGGCGCAGAAGTGCGGCACGCCGATGAGGGGCGCGCCTACTACACGCCGTCCCGGGACCGGATCACCCTGCCCCACTTCGAGATGTTCCACAGCGCCGAGGCGTACTACGCGACCTTCGCTCACGAACTGGTCCATTGGACCGGGCACGAGTCGCGGCTCGCCCGGAAGATGTCGGGCCGGTGGATCGACGAGGTGTTCGGTGACAACTCGTACGCCGCCGAGGAACTGGTCGCCGAACTCGGCGCGGCGATGCTCTGCGCCATCCTCGGGATCAGCGACGAGCCGCGCGAGGATCACGCGAAGTATCTGACCGCGTGGATCGACCACCTAAAGAACGACTACCGGCTCCTGTGGGAAGCGGCGTCGAAGGCATCGAAGGCGGTCGACTACATTGAGGCGATGGCTCACGCCGCGACCGAACAGGAGGTGCTGGTATGTGGTGAATGACTGAGCGTATGACCCCTCTGGCGTCTTCCCCCTTGATAGCCAGAGTTGACGGGACCGTCGACCTTTATCCTTTCGGGTCGGCGGTCCTGTCGCGTTTAGTCGCGAGACGAGAGGGGATGACCCTCCGGGAGCAGGTCGGTGTCGAAGGCGGTGCGCGGGAACTTGCCGGTGCGGACGGCGGTCAGAAAGGCGTTGACCCTGCCGAGTCCCCATTGGTCGGCGGACGTCACGGTCGGACGCACCGAACCCGGGTTTGTCCGGTATGCGCCGACACCGCGCTCAAACACCGCCGCCAACATGCGAACGGTGACACGCTTGCCCTTACCGGTGTACTTCGCGTTGTGCTCCTCAACCTTGTTCTCTAACACCCGCCGGATACGAGCCGACACCGCCTTCCGGATGCGCTCTTCAATGTCGGCGACGACGCGCACCTCAGAAGCGAGGCGGACGACACGCCGGTCAGTCTCAACAAACTCGTCGCCCTGCCGGGCGTACACCTCGATGACCACCGCCGGGTCTTCGGAAGTACCATCCCTCCGCTCTCCTCCGATCCTCACGGTCCCTCCACGCTCGACGCGGGCGACGATCCCGGTCGCGTACGTCGTGGGGGCCGGAGGCTTCGGCACCGCGTACTGAACAGCCGTGCCGACACGAACCTCAGAGGCCGACGCCTTGTCAAGTTCCCCCTCCCTGATAAGCCGGTCGACCTGACGGCGCGCCCACTCCTCGGCACGGTCCCGGTTCGCGCGTCCGATGTCGCCGCCCCAGAGAAGCCACGCGACCTGTCCGGCGGTCGGTCGGTCGGTGTCCCCGGCGAGGTAGGCGTTCGCTCTGTCACTCTGAAGGTCGGTGGCGTGCCGGGCGAGCCATGCGGCCATACGGCGCACCTTGTCGGCGGTCATCTCGCCTCGGGCCATAGCGCGCGCCTCACGGATCGTGCGCGGACGCAGGCCGTCCCCGGCGTATTCGAGTAGGTCAAGGCCACGGCGGGCATTAGAGCGGACGTAGGCGGGAACCGAGATAGCCACGGGCCGAGATTACCGTTCGGTTCGGGTGAGGCGTTCGACTGTTTCGGCGTGCGCCCGGCGACCGTCCTCCGTGTCGGGATACTCGCCCATCATGTCGAGGGCACGCTCCGCTTCGGTGACGGGCACGGCGAGGGACGGAATGAGAGCGTGTAGGCGGGTTCTTATTGTTGCGGGGTCGACAGTCATAAGGTCCTCACATCCACGGGATGGTCGCGTAATCGGCGACATCGAACTCGGCGTAGCGGGCCGTCTCGATGATCGTCGCGTACAGGGTTTCGTAGTCGGCTCCGTCGTCGAGAGCGCGGGGCACCAGTTCCTCGTAGCGGGCGACGTCCTTCGGTGACACGGACTCGAAGCGCATCCGGGACTCTAGGTCGCGGACCTCGTCCTCCCACGACTGAAAGGACATGCGCCACGGGGCCGGACCATTGACCGGGAGTCGGGCGCGTCCGAACAGCGATGCCGCTTCGTCGGCTACCTCGTTGACTTGCCGTTGGGCGATCATGGCGGCGGTCTCAAACTCGTCTCCGGCCATGATGATGTTGACGTCCCAACCTTCAGAACGCAGGTCGGGAAGGAGGGCGTTGTAGTCGGCGCGGCCTCCGTACCGGTTGAGGTTGCCGGGTCGACGGCCACGACGCGCCATTGTGAGGAGGTCGTATTCGCGGGTCAGTCGAAGCCAATGTTCTTCGAGTGCCTGCCCGGGCAGACCCCTCGTCTCTAGTCCGAACTGTACGGCGTACGCCTCATCCATTTCGTCGACAGACTGGGCGGCACCGCGCCGCATCCAACCCATGTCGCGGAGTCGGCGCTTCTCCGACCGGTGAAGGTTGTCGTACCAGTCGACGTATGCGCGCGCCTCGGCAGGGATGTCGCGCGGGTCGGGCATCGCGATCGAACCGAAGTTGGGTGCGTCGAGTTGGGCGTGAGCGTCGGCGGCACGACGAGACGCTTCCGCGCGGGCCTTGCGGCGAAGGACCGGAACATCATCGAGGGACATAACAACCTGCTCGACTGTTACTCCGTATCGTTCAGCGTATTCGGCGGCGGCTTCGCGCTGGGCGTCGAGACTGCGGGCACGGCCTCGTGGTGCCGGTTCCGGTTCTGGCCGGTTCACCGGCGGAGACGACGGCGGAATCGGGACACCGGGGAGGGGACGGGATGCCAGTTCCCTGCCAGTCGCGCTCAGGCCGCGCCCACCGATCCGGAATGGGTCGCCCGGTACACCGGTGCCGAGAGCCTGCGGCGGGTCGTAGAGGGTCGTGTCGGTGCGGGACTGAAGGGTACAGCGACAGTTCGGATGGGCCGGTGGTGCTTGAACCTGTGAGCCATTCGGCAGGGTGAAAGGGTCGCCGACCTTCGCCTCGGTGCCGGACATTGAGACGCAGATGGGGCAGACGTCGAATGGTCCGGTCGACCAGATCTTCCGGGAGTGGTCCTTCGACATTAGGCCGGAGTCGATCGCCTGTTGATAGGAGAGGAGGCGCGCTTGGTTGTGGGCGGTCATCCGTTCGGTGCGGGCGATCGTCCGGGACCGTGCGCGCCGCAGTTTCGTCGCGTACTTGTCGCCCGTCTTCCGCATCTGTTCGAGGGCGCGGGTGCCAGACACGCCGCGCTTCGCAAGATCATCGCCGAGGTCAGCGACCCGGTTCATGACGGCCCGCTCGTATCTGGCGGTGAGGCCGTTGAGGTTGGTGCCGATGGCGTCCGCGAACTCTCTGGCGGTCGGCCCCGGGGTGACTGTCTGAAGTTGCCGGAAGATCGACGACGCGGTTGTGCCCATTGTCCGCGACTCAACGAAGGACTGCTCGACGAGGGCGCGCATCATTTCCCGCTGGGACGCGGTCATGTTCGTGATGAGACGTCCCGCCTCTGCCCTTGCCCACTCGGTAGCGCGCGGGTCCACCGCGTCGAACCGAAACTGAAGTGCCACCTGAGATGGCGACGGTGCCTCCGCCTTGCCGACGCGACGGTAGGCGCGGGACAGTTCGACGCCGATCTCGCGGGCGGTCGCCTCACCCGACGACACGAACCCGCGCAGAAGCGCCGCCTCTATGGCCGCTGACGCTTCGGAGAAGGCCGCGAGGACCGACCGGGCGTATCCGTCAACATCGCGCCGCTCAACGGCATCTAGGAGTGTTTCACGTGAAACGGTGTTGAAGGCGTCCTCGACGGCGACAGCGATCGCGTCCTCCTCTGAGGACAGGGTGTCGACGCCGGTGCGCCGATACTGGGGAGCGCCGGGTCCCCTCCGCTTGGTGAGGGGGATGCGCCCCCGACCTCTGATCGGGTCTGCCTGTCGGCGGAGCGCCCGGATCGAGCCGGGCATAGGTCAGACCGCCTCAGCCTCGCCGACCGGGAGTCCCGCGATGCCACGCAGGTAGCCTTCGAGGTTCTCGTCCGGGAACAGCGGCGCGCCCGCCTGCGCGAGTGAGGTGACGAACGATCCGATAGACGCGAGGTCGACGGACTTCGGAGTCGACCATGTCAGCGAAGGGGACAGCGCCTCGTCGACACCGTTGAGTCGCATAAGCCTCGGGATGGCGTGCTGGTTGAAGACCTCGGCGATCTCGGACAGGTAGGCGTCGAGGGACCTGACGAACAGGTCGACCTTCGAGACGGACAGCGCTTGCGAGCCGACCTTCTCGTGACCGAGGAGCAGGAAGTCGGCGAGGACGGTCATCGCGATCCGCTGGTCGTAGCGGGCGATGATCGCGTCGGTGTCGAACTGGCGACGTCCGCCGGTCGACAGAAGTTTCAGGTCGTACGCCGGGTTCCCGGTCTCCGGGTCGTATGCGAGAGGAAAGACGATGCCCTCCTGCTCGTCGCGCTTGACGTTGCGGACAATCTGCTTGATGGCGTCGAGGGCGGCGCGCTCCTCGGAGGTGGCGGCGTTCGAGAGGAGTTGCGGTGGGACGAGGGCGACGGGGAGACCGGCGAGGTCACGTTCAATGCCGATCGCTTCGATCTCTTGAATGCGGCGCTTGTAGTACCACGGGATGAAGGCGTTCCGCAGTACGGAACGGCCCTGCGGGTTGTTGAGTTTCGAGGTGGTGCGGAACAGCAGGCACTTCTCGATCGGCAGAAAGACGACGCCCTTCTTCGATGAGTTCGGGTCGTTCTGGTATGCGCCCTTGATGCCGCCGGACGGGTCGAGGTCCCATCGGTCGATCGTCTCCTGAGAGCGGGTCGGAAGTTTGCGCCATCCGATCCGTCCGTCGCTGTGCTTCGACCGGGTGCGCGCGTCCTTCGTGTAACCCTGCCGCCGCTTGTAGACGATCTCGTGGTACGAGTAGCCGTACACAAGGAAGCCCATGATGGCGGCGAGGGTGTCCGCCCATGAGTCGCTCATGTCGCCGAGGCAGGACGACACAAACTCTGCTTCGGCGATGGCACGCTCATCCTCGTCGTCGGCAGGTTCGACTGACCAGTCGACCGCGCGGATAAGCATCTCGATAGCGTGGAGCATCGCCCCGATCACGGGATCGTTGTCAGCCATCTCCCGGTAGTTGGCGTAAGCCTGCTTACCTCGGAGTTGCCGGAGGAAGTCCTGCTGAATCTCGCCGCCGTACTGATGAAGGCCAGACGAGCCGATCTCCATAAAGTCCGTTGATGTTGGGCGAGCCTTGCTCAGCGGGTCGGTCGGGACGGTCTCCACGAGTCGACAGGGTAGCGCATCGGCGGTCAGTCTGAACGGCGCTCGACGAGCCCGGACATGGTGCGACCGCTGAATCGTCGGATCGCGACCGGCAGGTTGTTCGCGACGATGCCGATCCTGTTCGTCGGCGCGGTGACAGCGAGCAGGTCGTTCTCCTCCTGATCGTAGTAACCGGCGGCGGCGAGTTCGAGCGCGGACGGGAATACGTCGGCGTGACGGTCGCGGTCCCTGTCGATGAGTTCGTCCTGTTGACCTCCGTACGAGAGGACGATCCGGAAGTTCGCTGGGAGCGACGCCGCCTTCACCATCTCCACTTCCTTCGTGTAGGCATAGAACAGGACGTCCGGCGCCGACGCCGCGATGCCGCTCCACAGGTTGAGGTACCACGATGCGAAGAAGTCCCCGGCGTCGTGAACGCGGACGGCGCGACCACCTGCCGCTACCCAGTCGGCGATCGTTCGATCGTCGGGGTCGTGGTCGAGGTCTCGTGGCGTACCGGTCGGACGGAACCGGCGGGCGGCGAGTTCGTCGGTCATGCGAGCCGCCCAGCCGTCCGGGTCGTCGAGGACGTACTCGACATTCGCGACATGCCGAGACAGGACGTTACGGAACCGGTAGGTGCCGAACCGCGCGTAGCAGACACGAGCGCACGGCCCAGCGTTCGGACAACAGTTGAGCCGTGAGCCGTCGTTCAGGGTCACGATCCACGCCGGGATCGTCCAGTTCCAGATTCCGTGCGGACGGAGTTCGCTGTTCTGCGTTAGCAGACGCTTACCGGCGAGGTGTGTCATCAGTACGGTCCGTCACAGCATGAGTCGCGGGCACCGCATCGGGTACAGCGATAGTGGGCGTGTTCAGGTCGCATCGGTCCGCCGCACCAGCCGCAGATGGTGGACAGGTCACAGGTCGGCGGCGGTGTCGCGTTCATCCTCTCAGGATGCCACACAGCCCGCCCCGGCGGGAGGGGCAACTCTCCTTCCGGGACGGGCGTGCCGTGTGTCGACGGTCAGCGTATCAGTTCATCTCGCCGACCTCGACCGGCTCGATCGACAGCGTCTCGGTGAACTGGGAGCACTCGCGGACGTAGACCAACTCGAAGGTCTCCCGGAACTTCAGGGCGTAGTGCCTCGCCCAGTCCCAGTCGTCGGCGATGCGCCAGTCAGCGGCGTCTCCGTCTCGGTTGTGTGCGAGTACGACGTACTTCGGCATAGGGTTCTCCTTTCGGTTATCGTTCATGACGCCTGTGTGTAGTAGCCGAGTCCGGTGACGATCGGCGCGCAGGAGGGGCACGCTTCGATCCATCGCGGCGAGAAGATGCTTCGGTTGTCGTCGTGACCGTCGAGGGTGAAGTGGGTCAGTTGATGGCCCGGCGTTTCGGCGAGGCAGTTGTCGCAGAGATTTACGATGCCCCGGTTCATGCCGCACCGTTGTCAAGGATGACGGCGGGCGGAAGATGCGCCGGGGTCGTCGGGCGCGGGTAGACGTACACCGAGGTGATCGAACCGTGCGATCCGATGTCTGCCCTCGCCGGGCGGAGGACCGTACCCTCCCGGAAGCCGCGCTTCTCCAACGTCGACTTGCGGGCCGGAGCGAAGGGTGCGAACTGGCCGGTCGCCTCCCCCTGCTCGTCGAGGATCATCCAGCACTTGCCGTAGCGTCCGGTGATGGTCCTCGCGGGAACCCAGTTGCCGTCGAGGTCGAAGAGGGCGTTGAACTCGGCGAGGCCACCGAAGTCCTCGATGGTTGCCTGAAGGCGGGCCTTCTGAGCGTTGATGCCGGACGCCCATTGGGAGAGGGCGCCGTCGGTGTCGCACCGCTCGAAGGAGGCGTGCGCCTCGGCTTCGTGGGCGGCGGCTTGGGCGCGGAGGTCGGCGGCGTTCACGACTCCACCTTCCAGATCGTGCCGACCGACCAGTCGCCGCGACCGAAGTCGCTTTCGTACACTTCGAGCCACGACTCGGCTTCTTCGCGGACCGTGGCGTCGGTGGAGGTGAGGGCGGCGCGACTGAACGCGGTTCCGCCGTGGAGTATCTCAACAACGTGAGTGGTGTTGGTGAACAGGCCGTCCGGGTCGTCGATCGTGGTGCGCTCGAAGACTTCGCTGTTCGTGGTGGTGGTGGTCATGGTGGTGTTTCCCTTCTTGTTGTGGTGGTGGTCAGTCGGTGAGTCCGGCTCGGCGGTCGAACTCTCCGAACACCCGGTCGATCTCGCTCTCGGGGGCACCGAAGGCACGACAGGCAGAGCAGAGTTCCTGAGCGATCCGCATGATCGCCGACTTGCCGTATGCGCTGGACGGGTCGTCGTTAGCGTGACGGAAAGTGTCGGCGGTAATCATCAGGCGACGCTCGATCTCCTCCGGGATGGTGATGGTGTTGTTGTTGGTGGTGGTGGTGGTGTTTGTCATGTCTATGAGTTTAGGGGATAACCCCACCCGACGCAACCCCTATTCGAGATTTTTTCGGATAGGCGCTACACGCGCCACGGGGACACCTGCTCCAGCGACGCCGGGACCACCACCGGCGCGGCCCGAGACCCCGAGATCATCAGTTCAGTCATGCCCCACACAAGGGCGTCGATCCTGTCCG
>CALHIO010000235.1 GCA_938030915.1 uncultured Gemmatimonadota bacterium | reverse complement strand
CCTCGACGAGGTCACCCGGATCGATGAACGCCGTGGCCGCGTCGGCGACGAAGCAGGCACCGGGCTCTTCGATCGGGGATGACTCGAGGCAGTCATCCGTGTCTTCCGGGAAGAGCGGGAAACTGAAGCCGTCGCCTCGAGTCATGGTCACGACGGCATCGGTCAGGGGCGGGAGCGACTCCACATCGGCGACACCCACCGTTCTGTGCAGGAATGCCCGAGCGACGTTGTCCGAGCGATCGGCACCAATGTCGAGATAGATCTCGGCGAGGACGACATTCTCCACGTCGGCAATCGTGATCTCCTCGAGCTCGCACCCACCAAGACTCGATACGACCCCCGCCAGAGCCAGGCGGGTCACCCTGAAGGACCGCATCCGGCGGCCCAGCGACAACGTCCACCCACCCATCAGAACGAGATCTCCAGGCCGAAGGTGGGAAGAACCGGGAACATCGAGATTCCGGAGCGCAGAGGGGGGTCGTCCTCGTACTGGTAGAAGTAGAAAAGGACGTTCCGCTGGTTGTACACGTTCACCAGGTTCACATACGGCGTGAGGGCGCCCCAGTGCTTGGAGAACGTTCTGCGAAAGCTGACGTCCAACCGGTGATAGAGCGGGTAGCGGTCGGCGTTGCGATCACCGAGCACGACCCCGTAGCCACCGCCTGCCGAGCTGTCTTCGTCACCGGTCCAGTCAAGCCCTCCCCCCGCCACGTATCTCGCCGAGTAGTACGCGTACGCACCCGACGCTCGGGTGTAGGGGATCCCGGTTCCGAAATTCCATCTGAGCCCCCCGCGCCATCCCCACGGTCCGGGATACGTCAGCACGAGATCGATGTCGACGCGACGATCGAAGATCGGCGGATACGTCACCTCGGGGCTCGGCGTCAGCGGAGAGAGCAGGTCGGGGAAGGTCCGTTCCGCCTTCAGATACGAAACGGCCACCCACCCGTTCACATCACCCGTCTCCTTGCGGATCATGAGATCCGCGCCCCACGACGTTCCTGTCCCTCCCAGAATGTCATCCGACTCGTCGTTCGGATTGTCAGCCGTGTTGAGCGTGACACCGCCGTCGAACGCGCGGTAGTACCCCTCGATCGACCAGAACCAGTCGATATCGCGCCAGCCCTCGAGACCGAACTGGATCTGGTCCGAAACGGTGTGAGGCACGTCTTCACCCGAGATCACCCAGATGTCCAGCCCGAGCGGCAGCTCTTCGTCCCGAAGAGAGTGAAGGAACTGCGTGTAGCGGCCTGCGGCCGCTTTGACGGCCAGGTCGCCGTTGCGAAGGAAGCGCTTCACCGCGAGTCGTGGCGACGGCTCGAATACGGTCCCAACGGGTTCCTGCACGAATCCGTCGGCGCGAACGCCGAGCTCGAGAAGCCAGCGGCGAGGAATGTTCAATCGAGCCTGCGCGTAGTTGCCCAGAAGCCAACCCTTTCCGGAACCGCTTCCCAGACTCGTGCCGCCCGTCTGGAAGCTGTTCTCGTACTCCATCCGCTCGACCATCGACCCGAGCTGGACACTCCAGCGCGGGCTCGGCCGCGTGTCGAGATCGGCCCGCACCTGCGCCTGTTGGATCCGGCTGCTGAAGTCGGTATCGCCGAAATCCGGGAAGAGCAGGCCCGTGTCGAAGCTGCTGACGTTCGCCCGAAGATCCAGCGACCCACCACCCCGACGGGCGTGACTCCACCGGATACCGACCGCGTCGTTACCCCAATCCCAGTCCACCCGAAGCGGGAAGCCATCGTCTTCGATCTGCGTCAGGTCGAAGACGTCCGCCCCCGAGTACGCGGTGACCGTCAGACGGTCACCCGAGGGCGTCCATCCTTCGATGATCGCCTGAAGGTCCGTCAGGTGATAGGGAAATTCGAATGCGGGTTTGAAGAGCACGTCGAAGTAGGACCGGCGCGCTGAAACGCGATACCGGATGTTCGCCTGCCCGAGCGCGTCGGCCACCGCGTCCGGGAGACGGCCTCCGACGGCGATTCGACTGGCGAGAAGCGATACGGCAGCATCTCCACCAAACTCACCCTGCCCCGCATCGCTCTCGATTTCCAGGACCGAGGACACCCGCCCACCATGCTCTGCCGCGAATCCACCGGACATGAGCTCGACCCGGTCGATCATGTCCGCGTTGAACACGGAGAAGAGCCCGCCGAGATGGAAGGGTGAGAAGATCGGCATGCCATCCAGGAGGATCAGATTCTGGTCCTGCGAGCCTCCCCGCACGTGGAAGGCAGCCGAGAAGTCCGACGTCGATATGACTCCCGGAAGGACCTCGATGGCACGCACCGGATCGGGCTCGGCGACGCCCGGCACCAGCCGGACCTCATCGAGCTCCAACTCGCGGACCGTCGCGCCACCCACTTCTTCGAAACGGACTCGATCACGGCTGCGCTCTGCCTCCACGTCGATCCCCTCGAGTACCAGCGCACTCCGCTCCAGCCGGATGTCGAGTTCCACCGTTCCGGCCAGACCGAGCTCGATCGATTCCGTGTACGCGGCGTAGCCGAGCGCCGTGACCTGCACGTCCCAGGGACCGGGGGACACGTCCGTAACCTGGAAGGACCCGAGCCGATCGGATTCGGTCACGAACGCGCGCGTGTCTCCCCGGAAGAGCGAGACGGTCGCGCCGTAGATCGCAGCCCCCTCCACCTCTCGCACTCGTCCCTGGACGCTACCCAGTTGTGCATCTACGCCCCCCGCCAAGGAAGCCTGGGCCAGGAGCAGCACGAGGAACGGACGGACGATCGGTGCCGCCGTTGATCGGGATGGAATGGGTGTGGTGCGCAAGAAACAGGTGGCAGGTGGAGCCGAGCCCGGATCTCCGGTTCGAATTCGGGTATCTACTCCGGCCGCCCTACCCGACGTCGACCCGAAAGCCGTGTTCGCCTGGTACTGCGACCAATTCGTTCTTCCGTTACCGGACCATCACCGCTTCCCGATGGAGAAGTACCGTCTCCTTCGGGAGCGTGTGGCCGGTGATGATCGGATTCATCTGGAAATTCCGGAGCCTGCTACCAACGCCGACCTCATTCGGGTCCATTGCGAGGATTACGTCGCGAGGGCGACGTCGGGTGGCCTGAGTCGTGACGAGATCCGGCGTATCGGCTTTCCGTGGTCACCGGAACTCGTAGAGCGCTCCCGCCGATCCACCGGAGGAACGATCCACGCTGCCGAGCGCGCGCGGCGAGACGGAATCTCCGTCAACCTCGCCGGGGGGACCCACCATGCCTTCACCGACGCCGGCGAGGGCTTCTGCGTCTTCAACGATGTCGCCGTAGCGACGCGATCGCTCCAGGCACGCGGCATGGTCGCTCGTTGTGCGGTCCTCGATCTCGACGTTCATCAAGGGAACGGGACGGCGTCGATCTTCCAGGGAGATCCCACGGTCTTCACCCTCTCGGTCCACGGGGCTTCGAACTACCCCTTTCGAAAGGAAGCCAGCGATCTCGACATCGGACTGGAGGACGGTGCGACCGACGACATCTTCCTGACCGCCGTGCGGGACGGCGTCAAGCAGGCCCTCGACTCGGGCGCGGACTTCGCCTTCTACATCGCCGGGGCAGACCCGTACGAGCACGACCGACTCGGTCGACTGTCGGTCACGAAAGCCGGACTTCGCGAGCGCGATCGTCTGGTCTTCGATGCATGCGAAGAGGCCGGTGTTCCCGTGGCGGTGGTGATGTCCGGTGGATACGCTGAAGACGTTCACGATACCGTCGAGATTCACGCTTCTACAGTGCTCGAGGCCGTTCGACGCGTTTCGGTCTCGGCGTCCCCACATCGCTGACATGCCGCCACACTCCGAAGCCCTGACCCGCCTACGCGAGCACCCCACGACCGCGCTCGCCAACCTCCCCACCCCGCTGATCCGGCTGAGCCGATTGGGCGAAAGTCTCGGGACGAACCGGCTGTGGGCGAAGATGGACGCCGAGACAGGCTTCGCTCTCGGGGGCAACAAGGTCCGAAAACTCGAGTACGTCCTCGCGCCCCGAATGCTGGAGGGCGTCACGTGTCTGGTCACGGCAGGCGGACCGCAGTCCAACCACTGTCGTGTCACGGCTGCGTTCGCTGCCCGCCATGAGATGCGCTGCGTGCTCGTGACGAACCAGGGACCGGAGGGTGCCCCTACCGGGAATGCACTCCTGCATCGCCTCTTCGGAGCCGAAATCGTGCTCGTGGAGGACCGCAGCCAACGAGCCATTCGAATGCAGTCGGTCGCGGACGAGCTTCGCGCCGCGGGCGAGAAGCCGCTCGTCGTCCCGATCGGGGCATCCACATCGCTGGGGTCACTCGGCTACGCCCGGGCAGCCATCGAACTCTGCGAACAACTGGACGCGGTGGACGATGGATGTTCGGAGACCCTGGTATTCAGCGCTTCCTCGTCCGGCGGGACCCTCGCCGGCCTGATCGCAGGGCTCGCGCTGATGGATCGAACTGACGTCTACCTGCATGGAGTCAGTGCCGACACTTCCGCCACGGAGCTCGACGACATCTGCCGACGCCTCGCAGGCGAGGCCGCGGAGCTGCTCGGCGCGAAGATCGATCCGGGTACAGTTCCCTTCGCGTCCATCGACGACCAGGTCGGGGATGGCTACGGCCTCCCGACACCGGCCTCACGTGAGGCCACCGAGCTCTTCGGGCGATACGCCGGCATCGTGCTGGACCCCACATACAGTTCCAAGGCGGCCGCTGCCCTCATCGCTCACGTGAGGGACAGCGGCGTGCACGACCATCAGCGGATCGTCTTTCTGCATACCGGGGGAGCACCGGGCCTGCTCGCCTGACGGGAAAGGTGGCGGTCATGTGGTGACCCCGACGCGATCGCAGCAGCGCCTCCCGTCCCCGCCGCTCGGTCAGAAGACGATACCCGTCGTACTTGATCTCGAAGATCCAGCCCGCACGAGAGAACGGCATCTCGCGGGCGGTGGCCAACATGGGTTCCACGTCGTGGACACGGACGCTGCGTCCGGGTGCTCCCGCGTCCGCTACCCTCGCCGCGACCTCGTCCGCGAATTCATCCGCTCGCGGGAACTCCTCCACGGTGAGACCCGAAGGGACCCATGTGCCACGATCCCAGACGATCATGGCGCCGGCGCCGTGTTCACCTTCGGGGATGACGCCCTCGAATTCGGCGTACTCCAGCGGGTAATCCTCCCTCTGCATCGCGAGGCGCTTGTCGTCCTGATTCGGCGACGGCCCCTTCGGGATCGCCCACGACAGAAGAACGCCGTCGAGTTCCAGGCGAAGGTCCCAGTGCAGCTCGCGCGGCATGCTTCTGAACCACGAGGATGCTCCTCCCGGCGACCACTCGCCCACCGAACAGCTCCGGCGTGCGTAAGGCCGTGCGCTTCTCGCGATACGTCGCGAGACGATCGTCGCGGCTAGGAGTCATCATGAACCCGTAAGGACAGGACGGCATCGAATCAGTGTCCATCACTCGACGCATCGCAAAGACTGCGCCAGTCGTGACGGGTCGTGCAAGCAAGGAGGAGCACACGGCCCAGTCGCTCGCCATCACGGAGTCGCATTAGCTTGCACAGTGTCACCCTCCCGCGCCGCTTCAACCCAGCCGAGAGGAGCTTCGATGGCTGCACTGGGCCCAGCCGCCCCCCCGGACACCCTCAGAGGGCAGACGTACGAGGTCATCTTCGGCCATGAGCCGGGGTGGGGGCGTCGATTTGACGCGATCCTGATCGCGTTCATCATCGCCAGCGTCTCGGTGGTGATGATGGACTCCGTCTCGGGCTTGCGCAGCCGATACGGCCCCGAACTACTGGTGATCGAGTGGGCCTTCACGCTCCTCTTCACCCTCGAATACGTGGTGCGGATCTGGTGTGTGAAGAACGTCCGCGCCTACGTCTTCTCGTTCTTCGGAATCATCGATCTGCTTTCGGTACTCCCGACATATCTGAGCTTGCTCCTGCCGGGGGGGCAGTATCTGGCCGTCATCCGCGTGCTGCGGGTCGTCCGGGTCTTCCGCGTCTTCAAGCTCGTGCGCTTCCTCGGCGAGGCCAGCCTCCTTTCCGTCGCACTCCGTAATGCGCGCTACAAGATCGCGGTCTTCCTCGTCACGGTTCTCTGTATCGTCATCGTCGTCGGCTCGGTCATGTACCTGGTCGAGGGTCCGGAGGGCGGATTCACCAGCATCCCGAAAGGCGTGTACTGGGCGATCGTCACCCTCACCACGGTCGGGTACGGTGACGTTGCTCCGACCTCGGCGCTCGGACAGGCGCTGGCGGCGTTCGTGATGATCCTCGGTTACGGCATCATCGCCGTACCGACCGGCATCGTCACTGCAGAGATCGCCTCGCTGCCGGGAGGCGGCGGATACCATGCGATCCCGTGTCCCTCGTGCGAGAACATCGAGGTCGATCCCGACGCCAAGTACTGCCGATTCTGCGGCGTCTCGCTGCGTCACCACGCGTGAGTCACCGAGCAGATCGGTGACCCCGCACCACGACTAGGGCGCGCGAACCCCCAGCAGCGACGTCACGCCGAAGGCCTCGAGGGTCATCCAGACCCCGAAGCCCGCATAGAGTGTCATCATGACGTGGGACTCCCTGATCGAGAGTTCCATGTCGCGCAGCATGAAGACGAGCATCACGATCGTGGCGAGGACGAGGAACGTCATCATCGGCACGATCTGCGTGAAGTTCACGGCGATCGCCCCGGTGATCATGACCCCCAACGGCACGGCAACGAGCAGATCGAAGACGTTGCTGCCCAGTACGTTCGACAGGCTGGACTCGGTTCGGCCGAGTACGGATGCGCGCACACTGACGAACGTGTCGGGTAACGACGTGGCCGCTGCGACGATCGTCATTCCCCACAGGAACGTGGGCGTCTCCAGAAGGTCACCGAGGGTGATCGCGACCCTGAGCAACGCCTCCACCCCCACCAGGATCAGAGCGATGCAGCCAAGGAGGACGCCCCACTCTTTCATCGCATTGATGCCGTCCCGATTCGGGTTTTCATCCCGATTTCGCTTGACCTCCTCGAACTGGATGAAGAGGTACAACGCGTACAGCATCAGCGGGAACGCCGCGAGATAGCGGGTGAACTCACCTCGATAGATCTCGCGCCCGTCCGGCAGGATGTCCTGCTGCAAGCCTCCGTAAATCACCGAGAGGCTCAGAATCAGCATGAGTACCGCGACGGAAACGAGGTAGAACTGTGCTTCGCGGTACACCAGATCCCGATTCGCCCTCAAGGGCCGACCCCGCGCATACACGGAAAAGGCCGGGATCACCAGAATGTTGTAGATAGCCGAGCCGATGATCGCGGAAAGCCCGAGCTCGAAGTCCTGGTGAACCGGAAAGGCAAGGAGCGCGGTAACGAGTTCGGGCATGCTCGACGAAATCGCGAGCAGTACCGAACCTTTCACCGCATCGGGAATGCCGTAATACACGGCGAGTCTGTGGGTGGACTCTTCGAGCCTGGAGCAGGCCAGCCAGAGGAGCGCGGACCCGAAAAGAGTCCCCCCGGCCAGAAGGGCGATCGTCATCGCGCGAAGCTGTCCGGACACGGGTCCGAAGGCAAGCCCCGGCCCGCGTCACCTGCCCCCCGGGCATCCCATCTTCCCTGGACTATGCCCGCCCGAGCTATTGGTACGTCGACGATCGCCTTCGGCCTCGTCTCTCTCCCGGTCAAGATCTACCCCATCGGGGAGTCGTCGCGGAAAGTCTCCTTCAACATGATTTGGAAGGAGCGTGGTGTTCGGGTGCGCCAGCAGTACATCGACCCCGCGGACGGCACGGTGGTGCCGCGCGAGGAGATCGTGCAGGGGTACGAGTTCCCCAAGGATCAGTGCGTGCTCTTCACCAAGGAGGAGCTCGAGGTCGTCGAAGCGCCCAAATCCGACGAGATCGAGATCGTCAGCTTCGTTCCCGCGGGCACGGTCGATCGACTTCTCTTCAACAAGGCGTACTACCTCGGTCCGGACAAAGGCGGAGCCCGCGCCTAACGGTTGCTCGGTGCGGCGCTACGGGAGACCGAGCGCGTCGCGATCGCCAAGCACGCGACCCGGGGCAAGCAGTACATCGTCATGATCCGGCCCCACGAGGAGGGGCTGCTCATGGAGCAGCTCTGGTACCAGGATGAGATCTGGTCCTTCGGAGAGGTTCCGCTCGAGGAGGGCGAGGTGAACGAGGCCGAACTCGGCCTCGCGGTCCAGCTGATCGACCAGGCGGCCTCGGACAGCTTCGACCCGGGCATGTTCCACGACGAAGTGCGTGAACGAACGCTCGAGCTCATCCAGCAGAAGGTCGATGGTCAGGAGATCACGGCCGCGCCGATCGAGGAGTCGAAGACGAAGATCATCGACCTCATGGCCGCCCTGAAAGCGTCGATCGAAGAGGACGAAAGCGCAAAGGCCACGGAGTCAGCGCCGGCCGCGAGGGCGGGCAAGAG
>CALHIO010000234.1 GCA_938030915.1 uncultured Gemmatimonadota bacterium | reverse complement strand
CTCGAGTACGAGCGACGGTTCTGGGGCCGCGGCCGTTTGGTCGCGGGGGTCGACGAGGCGGGGCGGGGGCCTCTGGCCGGACCGGTCGTGGCCGCGGCGGTGGTGCTCCCCCGGGGCGTGCACGTCGAGGGGGCGGACGACTCCAAGCAGCTGTCCAGGGAGACGCGGGAGGATCTCTTCCGGGCGATCACCGGTTCGGCTCTGACCTTCGGCGTCGGTGCGGCGTCGGTCCGGGAGATCGACCGGCGAAACATCCTCAGGGCAACGACCGTGGCCATGCAGCGGGCACTCGCTCGCCTGACGACCCCGGACTGCGTCGTCGTCGTCGACGGTTTGCCCGTGAAGTGGCTCGGACGCGAACACGACGCCGTAGTCGATGGCGATGCCCTCGTCCACTCGATCGGATGTGCGTCGATTCTCGCCAAGGTCGTGCGGGATCGCCTGATGCTGCGTCTGGCGGAGCGGTATCCCGGGTACGGTTGGGAGCGAAACATGGGGTACGGGACGGGGGAGCACCGCAACGCGATCCAGGAGCTCGGTCTGACCCCGCACCACAGACTCACGTTCACCGGTCTGCAATACGGCCTCGAACTGTAGACGGCCTGTCTTCGTGCGACCTCCGGCCCGACTCCGGGTATGACAGCCTCGTTCCCGATCGGTAGGTTGGCCCGCCGATCTGCTGCCCCCGTCCTCATACACCATGATCCGTCCCTTCTCGTTCCTCGGCGTCGTTGCCGGTGTCTCCACCTTCTTGTTCACTGCGCCCCTCGCGGCCCAGGCCCCATCAGAGGTGGCGCGGCCGGTCTTCGAGGATGGTCAGGCGCAGGTCGTCGACGCATTCAACGATCCCGGGATGTGGCTGCGACACGACCTGTGGGTCGAGACGGAATTCGACTCCGACGGCGATGGCCGACTCGACCGGGTCCACGTCGATGTAACGCGTCAGGCCCAAACGGACAGCGAGGGGCTTCGCGTTCCCGTCGTGTACGAGACGTCTCCGTATTACTCGGGCGTCGGGACGCTGGATGAGCAGTACTTCTGGAACGTCCGGCACGAGATCGGTGCTGAACCGCCCGCGCGCGGTGAGATGCCGCCGATCGCTCAGCAGAGCCGGCGCCCGACGATCTCGAACACGCACGTCAGCACGTGGCTCCCGCGAGGCTTTGCCGTCGTGCATTCGCAGTCCCCCGGCACCGGGCTTTCGCAGGGATGCCCTACCGTCGGTGGAGTGAACGAGTCGCTGGCTCCGAAGGCGGTCGTCGACTGGCTCAACGGCCGGGCGAAGGGCTACACGGAGCCGGTCGGTGGCGAGGAGGTCGAGGCGTACTGGGCATCCGGAAAGGTCGGGATGACCGGCACCTCCTATAACGGGACCCTTCCGCTGGCCGCGGCCACGACGGGCGTCGAAGGACTCGAGGCCATCATCCCCGTCGCCCCGAATACGTCGTACTACCACTACTACCGCTCGAACGGGCTGGTTCGCGCGCCCGGCGGCTATCTGGGGGAAGACGTCGACGTACTCTACGACTTCATCAATTCGGGGGATCCCGAGCGCCGCGCGTGGTGCAACGAGAACGTCCGTGACACGGAGATGGCCGAGGGCAAGGACCGGGTCACGGGTGATTACAACGACTTCTGGTTCGGCCGAGACTACCTGAACGTGATCGATGGGGTGCAGGCTGCGACGCTCATGGCGCATGCCTTCAACGACTGGAACGTGATGCCGGAGCACAGCTACCGGATCTCCGAGGCGCTGAAGGAGCGCGGGGTGCCCGTGCAGATCTACTACCACCAGGGGGGGCACGGCGGCCCGCCGCCGCTTGAGCGAATGAACCGATGGTTCACCCGGTACCTCTATGACGTCGACAACGGGGTAGAGGACGATCCCAGGGCGTGGATCGTCCGGGAGGGTGTTCAGGGGAACGACCCGACACCGTATGACGATTATCCCAACCCCGAGGCGGAAGGGGTGGCGTTGTACCCGACCGGGAGCGGCAACGAGGTCGGATCCCTCTCGCTTGTCGCGTCGGACGCCCCTGGTGTCGAGCGCCTGATCGACGACGTCGGCTTCGACGGTGCGGCACACGCCGGTTCCGAGATGTCCCAGAGCCGGCTTCTGTACGCGACACCCGAGCTCACGCAGGACGTGCACCTCTCAGGAGTTGCGACGCTCACGATCCGGGTCGCTGCCAATGCGGAGGCGGCGAACCTTTCCGTGTGGCTGGTTTCTCTGCCATGGACGGATGAGGGCACGATCAACGACAACCTCATCACGCGAGGTTGGGCCGATCCTCAGAACGAGGGTTCCCTGAGTGAGAGCACACCCCTCACTCCGGGCGAGTTTCGGACGTTGACGTTCGACCTGCAGCCGGACGACCAGATCATTCCGGCCGGTCAGCGCATCGGACTCATGATCTTCTCGAGTGATCCCGAGTTCACGCTGTGGCCAGAGCCTGGCACCGAGCTGCAGGTGGATCTGGCGAGCACGTCGATCACGCTTCCGGTGGTTGGTGGGGCTGCCGGCCTGGGGCGGCCGATCAGCGAATAGAGGCCGCTCCGCGGGGGCGCGCCCCC
>CALHIO010000233.1 GCA_938030915.1 uncultured Gemmatimonadota bacterium | reverse complement strand
GCCGGCCTGATCTTCATCGGGCCCGCGTCCGAGACGATCGCGGCCATGGGCGACAAGACGGAAGCACGCCGCCGCATGGCCGAGGCGGGGGTCCCGATCGTGCCCGGACTCACCGAGGCCGTGGCCGATGCAGACGCGGCGGAACAGGCCGCCTCGGAGATCGGCTTCCCGGTTCTGCTCAAGGCGTCCGCCGGGGGCGGAGGGAAGGGGATGCGCGTGGTGGAGCGACCGGAGGATCTGCGCCGCGCGTTCGAGGCGGCGTCGAGAGAGGCGCTCGCCGCGTTCGGTGACGGCGCAGTCTACCTCGAGCGGTACCTGGCGCGGCCTCGTCACATTGAGATCCAGGTGCTGGGGGACAGTCATGGAAGCGTGGTGCATCTGGCGGAGCGCGAGTGCTCGATTCAGCGGCGACATCAAAAGCTGGTCGAGGAAGCGCCTTCTGCGGTGCTCACCCCGGACGAGCGGGCCGCGATGGGAGAGACTGCCGTGCGGGCCGCCGCGGCGGTCGACTACCGGGGGGCGGGCACCATCGAGTTTCTGTACGAGAACGGTGAGTTCTTCTTCCTGGAAATGAACACCCGGATTCAGGTCGAGCACCCGGTCACCGAACTGGTGACGGGGATCGATCTGGTCGAATGGCAGTTCAGGGTGGCGTCGGGAGAGCCACTCCCCTTCGCTCAGGATGACATCGAGCTGACCGGCCACTCGATCGAGTGCCGAATCACCTCGGAGGACCATCTGGGCGGCTTCCTCCCCTCTACGGGCGTCATCACCCACCTCGAGGTTCCGACCGGGCCGGGTGTTCGATGGGACGGAGGCATCGTCGAGGGGGGCGAAATCAGTCTCCACTATGACCCACTCCTCGCGAAGCTCGTGGTCCACGGGGCGGACCGGGATGCTGCGATCCGCCGAATGTGCAGGGCTCTCGACGAGCTGGTCGTCGCCGGAGTCGAGACGTGCGCTCCCTTCCACCGGCGCGTCATGGACGAGGACGAATTCAAGGCGGGTGACCTCTCCATCCGCTACCTCGACGAGCACCCCGAGCTGCTGGAGCCCGACGACGCGGAGGACGAACTCATCGCGGCGACGGTCGCGGCGGCGCTGCTCGAGGACGAGTACCGAACTCGCCGTGCACCGAGGATCGAGGGGGGCGGAGGCGTCCCTCTCAGCGCGTGGCGGCGGACGGCCCGCCCGTGGAGTGACCGCGGGTGAGCCAGGACTCGTTCGACGTCGACGTCCGGGGTGTGGCCGCCGGGGGAGCGGGGATCGCCGATCTTCCCGACGGTCGTGTGGTGTTCGTGCCCCGCACGACGGAGGGTGACCGGGCGCGCATTCGGTTGGAGCGTAGCCGTCCTCGCTGGGCGCAGGGCTCCCTGGTCACGCTTCTGACGGCGTCGACCGCCCGTGTCGACCCCGCCTGCACCCTGTACGCGGAGTGCGGCGGGTGTCAGTTACAACACCTCGCGTATGAGGACCAGCTGCGATGGAAGGGGCGATTCGTCGTGGATGCTCTGACCCGGATCGGTGGATTCTCGGACGTGCCCACCCTCGAGGTGGTGCCGTCTCCCCGGACGCTCAGGTATCGCAACCGGGTAAGCTACACCCTTCGACGTGTGGGGAAGGGCCACGTCGTGGCGGGCTTTCACGCGCTCCATCGGCCCGCGCACATCATCGATGTCGCCGGGGAATGTCTCCTGCCCGACGAGCGGCTCGCGGCTGCCTGGATGTCGATCCGGAAGGGGTGGGGTCGTCAGGCGGAGTTCCTGCCGTCCGCCGGGCGGCTCCGGTTGACGCTGCGCCTGTTGGATTTCAACGACGATGTCATCGACCTCGTAGTGGAGGGCGGCCGCCCGGGTTGGGATGGCGGCCCACTGTTCGAGGCGGCGGGTGGGCTGCGCGCGATCTGGCACGTGGCGGGGAGGCGGGATCAGGGGGGTGAGCCTCCGGAGGACGACACCGTACAACACGAGGCTGCCCTGGTTGCGGGCGAGGTAGACACGGCCTCCGGGCCCGCCTTTTCGCAGGTGAACGCCGACGCTTCCGAGGAGCTGCGCCGTCATGTGCTCGACCGTTGCGGAACGTCGGACGGCGGCTCGGCGATCGACGCGTATTGCGGCGTCGGCGCGTACGCGCGAGGCCTCGCGGACGGTGGATGGACGGTCACAGGCATCGAGTCGGACCCCTCGGCGGTCCGGCAGGCCGAACGTTCGTCACGATCGGCGGACATCAATGGCGGTTCGTTCCAGATGCGAGCGGGGCGCGTCGAGGACGTGCTGTCCTCCCTGTTGCCTGCGGAGTTGCTCGTCGTGAATCCACCGCGCGGCGGACTTCATGAGGATGTACCGCGTCAGGTGCTGGACGCACCCCCGGCGCGGATGATCTACGTGAGTTGTGACCCTGCGACACTGGCTCGTGACCTCAAGCGCCTCTCCGACCGGTACATGCTCGAAGGTCTGCGAGCGTTCGATCTTTTCCCGCAGACGGCGCATGTCGAAACCGTCGCCGAACTGAGCCTCAGGAGCACATCCGAGTGATCTATCACGTGACCATTGGCGACACGACGCGCGTCGTATCGCTCGGACCGGATGGTGTGACCGTGGATGGGACGCCCGTCGACGTCGATTTCGAGCGTCTCGAAGGCGGTCCGGTCCGATCCCTGCTATTGGACGGTCGTTCGCATCGACTTTCCGCGAGCCGTTCGGGCAGCGAGCGGTGGGATCTGTACCTGCGCGGTCGTCGGCTCGCTGCAACGGTGGTCGATGAGCGAACTCGTGCGATTCGTGAGATGACGGGTGCGGGGGCGAGTCCCAGCGGCCCCCGGCCTATCGTCGCGCCTATGCCCGGGATGGTCGTGAGGATCGAGGTCGCCGAGGGTGACGTGGTGCAGGCAGGTCAGGGCGTGGTCATTGTCGAGGCCATGAAAATGGAAAACGAGCTGGCCTCGGAGGCCGATGCGGTCGTGGCACGTGTCCTCGTCTCCGAGGGGCAGGCAGTCGAAAAGGATCAGGTCCTGGTCGACCTCGCGCCGCTCGAAAGCGAGGAGGGGTGATGGGCGATACACCGACCCAGACCGACTCCGGGATCGAAGTCGACCCGGTCTACGGGCCGCCCGCGGGCGAGCACCCGTTCACGCGCGGCGTCTATGAGACGATGTACCGCGGTCGGGTCTGGACCATGCGACAGTACGCCGGGTTCGGGACCGCGGAGGAGACGAACGAGCGGTTCCGTTACCTGCTCGACCGAGGACAGACCGGACTGTCCGTCGCCTTCGACCTGCCGACGCAGATGGGGTACGACTCGGATGCGCCGATGGCGATGGGAGAAGTCGGTCGAGTCGGGGTCGCGATCGACTCGCTCGATGACATGCGGCGGCTCTTCGACGGGATCCGGCTCGACCAGGTTTCCACGTCGATGACCATCAACTCGACCGCCGGGATCCTTCTCGCCTTGTACGTGGCGCTCGGGGACGAGCAGGGCGCCGATCGATCGGCCCTGTCCGGCACGGTACAGAACGACGTCCTCAAGGAGTACATCGCGCGGGGAACGTACATCTACCCGGTGGACCAGAGTCTGCGCCTGATCTCCGATATCATGGGGTTCTGCTCCCGTGAGGTGCCACGGTGGAATACGGTGTCGATCTCCGGATACCACATACGCGAGGCTGGCTCGACCGCGCCGCAGGAGATCGCCTTCACGTTTGCGAACGGGCTCGAGTACGTCCGGAGGGCTCTGGACGCAGGCCTGGACCTGGAGGCGTTCGCGCCGCGACTCTCCTTCTTTTTCGCGGCGCATAACGATCTCCTCGAGGAGGTCGCCAAGTTCCGGGCGGCACGCCGCCTGTGGGCCACTCTCATGCGCGAGCGTTTCGATGCGTCCGATCGGTCCTGCATGCTGCGCTTCCACACGCAGACCGGCGGTTCGACGCTCACGGCCCAGCAGCCGCTCAACAACGTGGTGCGCGTTACGGTTCAGGCACTCGCGGCGACGCTCGGCGGGACCCAGTCGCTTCACACGAACGGATACGACGAGGCCCTCGCGCTTCCCACCGAAGATTCCGCGAAGCTCGCGCTGCGCACGCAGCAGGTGCTGGCATCCGAGTCGGGTATCACGAAGACCGTCGATCCGCTGGGTGGCT
>CALHIO010000232.1 GCA_938030915.1 uncultured Gemmatimonadota bacterium | reverse complement strand
CTCGAGCAGACGCAGGATCGCCCGACCCGTCGTGGACTTGCCACAGCCGGATTCTCCGACCAGCCCGAGAGTCTCGCCGGGCCACAAATCGAAGCTGACACCGTCGACTGCGCGTACGTATCCGCTCGTCCGGCCGAAGGTCCCCTTCCGGAGCGGAAAATGGACCTTCAGGTCCCGAACGCTGAGGAGCGGTGCGCCGCTGCGATCGATCGGGGGGCGGCTCATGTGTCGGCTCCAGACATGCCGGCCGCCTCAGGCGCCGGCGCGCCAGCGACCCTCCAGCAACGGGCCACACGAGACGGGTCGCCGATCCGAACCAGTTCCTGCTCGACCGAGCAGGCGTCCGCGGCTTCTGAGCATCGCTCCGCGAAGCGGCATCCCTCCGGCCACGCAGTCGGGTTCGGTACCGTCCCGGGAATCGACGTCAGCTGCTGCCCACGCCGCTCGACGGTCGGCAAGGACGCCAGCAATCCCCGGGTGTACGGATGGCTCGGGTGCGCGAAGATCTCGTCGACCGTTCCAGTCTCCACGACCTGACCCGCATACATCACCACGACGCGGTCGCAGACCTCGGCCACCACGCCCAGATCGTGCGTGATGAGCAGAACGGCCATCCCGTGCCGGGCGCGCAGTCCGGCGAGCAGGTCGAGAATCTGCGCCTGAATCGTCACGTCGAGTGCCGTCGTCGGTTCGTCGGCAATCAGGAGCTGCGGCTCACACGACAGGGCCATCGCGATCATCACCCGCTGGCGCATCCCACCCGAGAGTTGGTGGGGATACCCGTCCACCCGGCGATCGGCGTCCGGTATGCCGACCTCGCCGAGGAGGCGGATCGCTTCCGCCCGCGCTCCGGCCTTGTCCATGCCCCGATGCAGCCGGAGCGCCTCGGTGATCTGGCGCCCGACCGTGTACACCGGATTCAGGGAGCTCATCGGCTCCTGGAAGATCATCGCGATGTCATTGCCACGGAGCGCGCGCATGCGCTCGTCGGACACGCCGAGCAGCTCTTCGCCGTCGAAGACGATCGAGCTGCCCTCCTCGATGCGGGCCGGTGGCTCGGGCAGCAGGCGCAGCACGGACAGCGACGTGACCGTCTTGCCGCACCCGGACTCCCCCACGATTCCGAGCGTCTCTCCGGCCCGGACCTCGAACGAGACTCCATCCACGGCGCGCGCCACGCCCTGGTCCGTATGGAACCAGGTACGAAGCTCGGACACGGTCAGGAGTGGGTCGCTCACGATCGAAGCCTCGGGTCGAGTGCGTCACGAAGACCATCCCCGACCAGGTTGAAGGCGAGAACCGTGAAGACGATCGCCAGGCCCGGGAAGGTGGAGAGCCACCATGCGTTCAGAAGCTCGTCCCGTCCATCGGCGACCATGGTGCCCCACGACGGCGTCGGCGGCTGAACGCCGAGCGAGAGGAAGGACAGTCCGGCCTCCAGAACGATCGTATTTCCGATCCCCAGCGTCGCTGCGACGATCACGGGCGGCAGCGCATTCGGCACGAGGTGGCGGAGGATGATCCGGCGCTTGGAATACCCCAGCGCACGCGCAGCCTCGACGAACTCGCGCTCCCTCAGGCCAAGCACCTCTCCGCGGACGATGCGCGCCGTGGAGGGCCAGAGCGTGAGTCCGAGCACAATGATGACCAGGGAGATCGAGCTCTCGAAGAGGGCGACGATGGCGATGAGCAGGACCAGCCGCGGGAACGAGATGACCATGTCCACGAACCGCATGATCACGTTGTCGACCATTCCCCCGAGGAAGCCGGCGACGGCACCCACCATGGTACCGATGGTCACGCTGATCCCGACGGCGACGAATCCGATGGTCAGCGATATGCGCGCGCCATAGAGGACCCGGGACAGGACGTCCCGCGCGAGGTGGTCGGTTCCGAGCGGATGCGCGGCGGAGAGCCCCTGCAGCCTCATCGTCGTCAGTTCGTATGCTTCGTACGGATCGTGCGGTGTGATGAGCGGTGCCAGCAACGCCACCATGTAGATCAGGACGATCAGAATCAGTCCGACCACGGCGGTGCGGTTCCTGGAGAAGGCGCGAACGGCCAGACTCCACTGGTCGACTCCTGCCATCCGAGCGCCGGTCTGCCGACCCAGGTCACGCCAGCACCAGCTCCACGCAGCGACCAGGCCGACCACGGTCGTGAGCAGCGCCAACCGCTCGTCCCAGGCACCTCCAGCCGCAGCCAGCAGCCGATCGGTCCGGGTGACGACGATCACGATCAACAGGAGCCAGGCGGAGAGTGCCATTCCTCCTGCCCCCCAGCGCCCACTCAGAATCTGAGGCAGCCCCGGAAGAAGCGAGCCCATCGCGCGCGTCACCGGCTGCAGCACACGGTCGTCGGCCATCACCGCACCCTCCGTCGAGCTACTCATAGCGCACCCGGGGATCCACGACCGCGTAGAGCACGTCGGCGACGAGATTCGCGAAGATCACCGTCGTCGCGAAGAAGAAGCTCGACGCCATGATCAGCGGATAATCCCGCGTTCCGATGGCGTCGACGATCGTGCGTCCCATCCCCGGCCACGCGAAGACGGTCTCGATGAAGACGGTCCCGCTGAAGAGGAAGGGGATGTAGAGCCCGACCAGAGTGATGATCGGGGTGAGCGCGTTCCGGAGCGCGTGTCGGAAGACGACGACACGCTCCGGGAGGCCCTTCGCGCGAGCCGTGCGGACGAAGTCCTGCCGCACCACCTCGAGCATGCTTCCCCTCATGAAGCGCGCGATGCCCGCGGTGAGCGCCAGCGAGAGGGCAAGCGTGGGAAGCACCAGGTGCCAGAGCCGGTCCAGCACCCGGCCCACCGGAGACAGCAGATCGTAATCGGCACTCGTCATATCGGACGCCGGGAACCAGATCGGGAGATCCCACACGGCATTCGCGAACAGGCTCATCGTGAGGACGAGCATGAGCGCGAGCCAGAAACCCGGCATCGAATAGAAGAAGAGGAGCACGACGCTCAGGATCGAGTCGGTCGCGGAGTACTGCCGGACCGCCTGAATCGTCCCCAGCAGGATCCCGATCACGAAGGCGAGGAGGAGCGCGCAGCCGGACAGGAGCAGGGTGTTCGGGAACGCGTTCGCCAGGACGTCGGCGACCGGCCGCGCCATCGAATACGAATAGCCGAAGTCCCCGGTCACCATCGCACCGAGCCACTTGCCGTACTGGACGTAGAGAGGCTGGTCCAGACCGAAATTCGCCCGCACCTGCTCGACGACCGCCCGATCCATCCCCGGGGTGATGAACTGGAGCGCAGGATCACCCGGGGCGAAGTGAACCAGGAGGAACATGATCGTGGCGATCCCCCACACGAGCGGGATTGCAGCCAGAAGGCGACGGACGACGTAGCCGGTCATCGTGCCGGAGACACCAGAGGGGTCAACGCCCGGTCCCGAGGCGGCACGGACGAGCCCTGCACACCCCTGCCTCTCACGGCGTCAGCGCGCGTCCGGGTCGACGTACCACTCCTTGGCGTTCACCCACTCGCCACGTGCGTCCATCTCGACACCGGAGAGCCGCTCGTTGATGCCGGCGAGGCGATCACGAAAGAAAAGGTACGTGTAGGGCTGCTCCACCATGATGGCCTGCTGGTATTCGGCCCAGAGCGCCCGCGACTCCTCGCGGTCCATCGTCGAGCTGATCGCCTCGAGGAGGCGGTCGATCTCGGGGTTGTTCGTACCGGAGAACGCGAACATCCGGTCGGACCGATCCGAGTGGAAGAGGTCCATGTCGTCGAGACGGAACTCGGCCTGCCACCCCATCACGACGCCTTCGAAGTCGCGGGCCTCCGTGGAGATCTGCCCGATGAGCGTATTCCACTCGGTCATCGTCGGAACGATCTCGACCCCGACCTCCGCCGCCTGGAGCTGCATGACTTCGGCGATCGTCTGCCGAATCTCGTTGGGGTTGTACTTCACGGCGATCGACAGACGCTCCCCTGACGCGTTCTCCCGGACGCCGTCTCCATCCCGGTCGACCCATCCTGCTTCGGCAAGCAAGGCTCGGGCTCGCTCACGATTGAAGGCAGCGGGGGACTCGAGATCCGGATCGAAGGCGAAGTGGAACGGCGGTACGCCCGAATTCGCCACGCGACCGTATCCACCCAGCATCGCCTGAACGACGCTCTCCCGGTCGACGGCCATCGTGAGCGCCTGCCGCACACGCACGTCCGAGAGCTTCGGCACCCGGGCATTCCAGCCCACGTAGACGTAGTCCCGGCCCACGAAATTCATGAGTTCGAGGTCGGCATCGTCGATGATCGTCTGCGCCTGGTCGGGCGTCGGCTGGATGTAGACGTCGACACCCCCCGTGAGGAGCTCGGTCAGGAGCGTCGTCTGTTCGGGGATCACCCGATAGACGTATCGATCCAGATACGGACGTCCGCCGAGGCCCTCGGGGAACGCCGGATTCGCCTGAAACACCCATCGGCTCTGGGGCTCGTGGGAGTAGAAGACGAAGGGACCGTTCCCGACGGGGCATTGCGTCCCGAACGGGTGTTGAGCCAGCTCCGAGTGCGGGACGTCTCCCAGAAGGTGCTCCGGCAGGATCGCGAGAACGCGGAACGGATCCATCGGGTCGGAGTGCGGACGCATCGCGATCCGAATCGTGAAGTCGTCGAGGAGTTCGACGCCCTCCTCTCCGTGCACGTAGTGGTCCCAGAACGCCGCATTCGCGTACCCCGTCTCGGGAGAGGTTACCGCGATGTACGTGAACGCTACATCATGCGCGTCCGTCTGCTCCCCGTCGTGCCAGAAGACGTCCTGACGGAGCCGGAAGGTGATCGACGTCCGGTCGTCGGAGATCTCCCACGACTCGGCGAGATACGGACGGGGTGAGGCGTTCTCATCGTAGTCGATGAGCGTCATCAGATTGACGAACTGTTGATGCTGTGTCGCCGAGTAATCTCGAGACACGGCCGAGTTCATCCCGTCCGCGATCTCCCCGACCGACGCGACGACCGCCATGCCACCGTACCGATCGTCCTCGGGCGCCGGATTCGACGCTCGCGCCTCGGCGAGCCACGCGTCGACGGCGGGGATGACCTGCTGACAGAAGGGGTCGTTCGAAACCGTGCGGGTCGCGTCCGGGCCGCCGCAGGCGACCAGGGCCGCGGTCGCAGCCAGTAGCGTGAGCTTCTTCATGGAATCGCGTAATTCGCTCTCGGGAGGGCGGGACCGGAGAGTGCCTGCCGTTCGTTCAGTTCAGCGGCGCCACGTCCACTCGTCCGACCCATATCGGGCCACCGCGAGATCCGTGATCATCTTTGTCTCGTCACCAGAGTATTCGCCTTCGACCCACGTTCCTCCAAAGACTTTCTTCATCGACGAGATGACCGCATCGGCGACCTCCTCGACGGAGACGTGCCCGATCTGCTCGGCGAGGGTCGCGGGCTGATCGTGGGCGACGCCGGGGCCGAGGGTCGCGAGCAGAGTCTGATCGCCGGAG
>CALHIO010000231.1 GCA_938030915.1 uncultured Gemmatimonadota bacterium | reverse complement strand
AGAAGACCGGCCCATGGCGCGTGAACTTGAGTGTGACCGTTTCGGGAGGCTGCCCCTTCACGAGGATCTGCTCTTCGATCACGCGCATATCTTCCCATTCGCCGCGGAAGAGCGTCCGGTTGGGGTCCTCGGGATGCGTCTCTTCCACGAAGACGTCGACCATGTCGGTCCCCGCGAAGGTGAAGCCCCACGCGATGTGGTCGTTGTTACCCGCGTCCGTTCCAGCGAACGGAGGCTCGCCTCCACCAATGATGTTCCAGCCGGGCGCGTTCAGATGCACGTAGTAGCGTAGCGCGGGCATCTCGATGCGGCGGTGCGGGTCGTTCGCCAGGATCGGCAGGCCGGTGGGAGACATGCGTCCGCTCATCACCCAGTTGTTGCTGCCCTCGGTCGCGATGTCGCGCGCGAGCACCTGCGCGACCTGTATCGGCGGCATCGCATCACGGAACGCGGGCACCACGTCGAGCGCCGGAAGGCGGCCGGTCACGAAGGGGTCGCCATCCCCGGCGCGCATGGCCGCGAGCATATCGTTCGTGAAGAGGCTGACGTCGAGCCCGTCCGGGATCTCGAGGTCATCCCACGGGTCGGGCGCGAAGCGCCGGTTCGCTTCTTCGGCCCCGAAGCGGGCGACGTCCATTGCGAGCTGGACCTCGTTGATTGCGTGGCCCCGGACGCTCGGGACGGCCAGAGCCGCCCATCGCAGGACAACTGTCTCCTTCGTCCACGGTAAGGGCTCGACACCGGTCAACTGGAACTCGAGCGGCAGGTTGTCGCGGTTCTGCTCCACGAAGGCGTTCACCCCGTTCGCATGGGCGGTGAAGAGCGCTTCTGCGTTCGCGTGGTAGCTCGTCCACTCAGTTTCGTCGAAGGGACCCCGGTACATCATCAGCCGGGTGCGACGATCATAGGGGAGTGCCTCCGGCCCGAAGATCTCGGCCAGCCGACCCTCGTGCCAGCGCCGCCACATCTCCATCTGCCAGAGTCGGTCCTGCGCCATGACGTAGCCCTGGGCGAAGAAGAGATCTTCTTCGTTTTCGGCATAGATGTGCGGCACGCCGTACTCGTCGCGGATGACCTCGACAGGCGCCTGGAGCCCAGGGACGTCGAGTGCACCGTCGAGCTGGGCGAGGGAACTGCTCGCCAGCTCCTCAAGGGAGGATGATCCGCCGGAGCACGCCGCCAGGATCAGGATGAGAGTGAGCGCCGGGGGCCTTAGGGCGTAGGAGATGCGGGAGGACATGAAGCGCTCCGAGCGTAGGTGATGCAGGCGACGGCTGAGAGTGGATCGTGGCGGGCGGGGCGTCAATTCGCGCCGCTAAAGCGAGGACAGCAGCTTGTCTTCCCAGGACGTGTCCGGCGTCGGACGATCCGCGGAGGTATACCAGGCGAATGTCTCGCGCATCCCGTCTTCGAGTGAGCGAAGCTCGAGGCCGAGCACGCGCTCGACTCGATCTCCGAGCGCGGTAATCGGGGGAATGTCGAGGTAAGCCCCGAAGTAGAAGGGCGGTTTCATGACGTGCCCGCCGGCCGCTTCGATCCGGGCTCGAGGGATGTGCACGATGTCCGCCTCGACCCCGACCACGCGAGCGAGGGTTTGAATAAAGTCGTTCTGGGTCACCGGGGCCCCGGCGAGGTTGAACGTTTCGGCTTCATCGGTCCGGCGCGCCGCCGCACGCAGAGACGCCTCCGCCACGTCGCTCGCGGCCACCCACTGCATCGTGCGCTCCCCGTCTTCGGGAACGATGATGGGTCGTCTCGCCATCAGCCGATCGAAGAAGAAGCTCTCGCGTGGGAAGGGGTTGTGCGGACCGTACACGAATGCGGGCCGCGTCGTTGACACGGGTAGCCCGTGGGTTCGGGCCCGCTCGACGAGGGCGTGCTCGGTTTCGGTTTTGTGAACGCCATAGACGTTCGGGTCGGATGGCGGTCGGAGTTCGGCATCCTCATCGAATGGGCCGCCCTCCGGATACACGGCAACGCTCGAAATGAATACGTACCGCTGAAGATCCTCGTGCATCAGGGCATCAGTCGTCCTCAGGACCTGTTCGGCCGTCGTCCCACGCTGCCAGTCGTACACGTTGTCGAATACGAGATCGAAGTGCCGGTCGCGGACAGCGGTCCGCACGGCGTCTCCATCATTCCGGTCCGCCAGCACCTCCTCGACGCGATCGCCGAAGGGGGTTCCGGGAGTGCGGTGCATGACGGTGACCCGGTCGCCACGGGCGAGGAGAGCTTCGACGAGGGGCGGTCCGATCAAGCTGGTACCGCCGATGATCAGGGCGTCTGACATGGGATCACCCGGTACGGAAGATGTCGCGACGGGGCGCGGTACGACGCTCGACCAGGACGGTCCACGCGCGCCCCGTCACTCCTCGCCCTCCAGCGCTGCCCATTCCGCTTCTGTCGCGGCGCCTCGCTGGAACTCCATCATCATCATCCAACGGTCTTTCCTTACGAGGAGGGCCTCGAAGTGGACGTACTGAACCGAACCGTCGTCTGCGGGTGAGAAGGCCGAGTAGCGGAAAATGCCTGTCTCATGCGCGGTGGTGGCGTCGTTTCGGCGCTCGGAGAATCGAAAGTCCACCGACGCCTCCAGAAGGCCGGTGCGCGTATCGTCGAACCCGGCCTCCCACCCCGCCAACGCCTCGGAGATCGGTTGCGTGGTGTCGCCGAAAATGACCACGGCGTCCGGGTGGTATGTCGCCGCGTACCCGTCGAAATCGCCGGACTCGACGGTCTTCGACACCTCGGCCCAGAAGGAGTCGAGCTCTGCCGTCAATTGCGCCGAGAGCCGAGGCGCCGGGCCGAGAAGAAGGACCAGGGCGATCCTGATCGCCCATCGACACGTCGCCTGCTTCATACTGTCTTCCCCTTTGGGCGAGTCCGGCTCCGGAAAGGAGCCGGCTGGCACAGAATAGTGACCCGGGCGGCCCGGCAGCCACCGTGTCGGCCGGCCATGCTTGTGACAGGTACCTCACATCCCTAGCGTCCACCCGCACGGGCACCGCACCGGCGGTGCCCTTCACTCCCTGAGTCCCCGCTCCATGGTATCCGAGATCTTCGATGCGTCCGCGTGGCGCGAGGTCCCCGGCTTCGAGGACCTTAGCGACATCACGTACCACCGCTCACTTGATCATAAGACGGTCCGGATCGCGTTCGATCGCGCCGATTGCCGGAATGCCTTCCGTCCGCGCACGGTCGACGAGTTGTACCGGACCCTCGAGCATGCGAGAACGTCGTCGACGGTCGGTTGTGTTCTTCTGACCGGGAACGGGCCTTCGCCGAAAGACGGTGGCTGGGCGTTTTCGTCCGGCGGTGACCAGCGCATCCGCGGGGCAGATGGATACAAGTACGAGGGCGGAGAAGGTGAGATCGATCCGGCCCGACTTGGACGTCTGCATATCCTCGAGGTCCAGCGTCTGATCCGCTTCATGCCGAAGATCGTGATCGCGGTGGTCCCCGGATGGGCGGCTGGCGGGGGACACAGCCTGCATGTCGTCTGCGATCTGACGCTGGCGAGCAAGGAACACGCGCGGTTCAAGCAGACGGACCCGGACGTAGCCAGCTTCGACAGCGGGTACGGATCCGCGTACCTCGCCCGCATGGTCGGGCAGAAGCGGGCGCGGGAGATCTTCTTCCTCGGCTTCGACTACACCGCGGACGAGGCGCTCGCAATGGGCATGGTGAATGCCTCGATTCCGCACGCGGAGCTCGAGGAGACGGCACTGAGCTGGGCGAGGACGATCAACGAAAAGAGCCCCACCGCGATGCGGATGCTCAAGTACGGGTTCAACCTGATCGACGATGGCCTCGTCGGGCAGCAGATGTTCGCTGGAGAAGCGACCCGACTCGCATACGGGACCGAGGAAGCGCGGGAAGGGCGTGACGCCTTCGTGGAAAAGCGCGACAAGGATTTTTCTCGCTTTCCCTGGCACTACTGAGACGGCCGAGCCCGGATCGCGACCGACGGGGTCAGCCCGTCGTCGCGTCCACCGAGCGATACGCGTCGATGACCGCTCGTTCGCCGTCCTCGCCGGGGCGCGCGTTGCCGTGCTCCATGCCCAGGATGCCGCGGAAGCCCTTGTCCCAGATGTGCTGGAAGACGTTCCCGTAGTTGATCTCTCCCGTGGTCGGCTCTCTACGCCCGGGATTGTCGCCGATCTGGAAGTAGGCGATCTCGTCCCACGCCGCGTCGATGTTCGGGATGAGGTTCCCCTCGGTGATCTGCTGGTGATAGAGATCGTCGAGGATCTTGCACGCGGGGCTGTCCACGGCGCGACAGATCTGGTACGCCTGGGGCATGCCCGTGAGGAAGAGCCCGGGGTGGTCGCGCGGGTTGAGCGGCTCCAGCACCATGACCAGCCCGTGAGGCTCCAGGATCGCGGATGCCTGTCGAAGGCTCTCCACCACGTTCGCGGTCTGGTAGTCCGGGTGCAGGCGCAGGTCGACGTGTCCAGGCACGACGGTCATCCATGTGGCGTTGACCCGGCGAGCGACCTCCGCGGACTCCCGGATCTCGGACAGGAACTCTGCTCGCTTATCGGGATCACCGCTCGCGAGATTCGGCTCCCTCCAGTGGATGGTGTGGGCGACGAAGACCCCCATGCGCATGTCGAGCCGGGTCATCTCGCGCGCGATGCGCTCCTGCTCCGCCACGGTCCGGCCTTTCATGCCGTTGTCTTCGAGGGAGCGAAAGCCCCGGTCGGCCATGAAGTGCAACTGCGCGACGAGGTCGTCACCGGCGCTGTTCCTGAACATCCCGAAGTGCGGCGCGAAATCGCACCGGAAGGGGTCCGCGGCTGTCTGTGGCGTCGGTGACGCAGGCTCGATGCCGTGCGCGAGGCTCGGTCGAACGACGCTGTCGGTGAGAAAGGCTGCGCCGGCACCGGCTGCTGCGGTTGCCAGGAAGTCTCTTCGCTTCATGTGAGCTCGCTCATCGGTGAGGGAGTGACATCTGACGCTCGTGCCAAGCGTGCATCGGTAGGGGCCCCGCTGTCCAATCGGTGTCTCCCCGCGACCGCGCCCACACCGTGCCGACCCGCCGGACGAGGCCCTGACCGTCCGCGGGGTTCATGATGATGAGCACGGACGCGAGGACGTCGGCGGACGTGGCGTCGGGGGCGACGACCGTGACGGTCGGTGCGTCGATCACTCCGAAACCCGTTCGGGGATCCACGATGTGCGCGTAGCGGATGCCGTCCACGACCACGTGCCGCTCGGCATCCCCCGACGTCGCGACCGCCGCGTCGGCGATGCGGAGTGAATCTCCTCCCGGAAGGACCACCCGCCATCCCTCGGATGAAGGGGGTGGGGCGCCCACGACGATGTCTCCCCCCGCGTCGACAAGCGCAGCCTCGATGCCGTGCCGGTTCAGGATGCCGAGCATCGCGTCGGCCGCGAATCCCTTCGCGATGCCTCCGAGGTCCAGAGACATGCCGGGTCGCTCGAAGGTGAGGCACCGCTCGGCCTCGTCGACCGTCAGCTCACGGAATCCGACGGCCGCACGTGCTGCGTGGACACGCTCGGGGGCGGGCAGTGCGCCTCGTCGCGCGGACCAGCGCCACAGCCTGCTGAGCGGTCCGACCGTGACGTCGAAGAGCCCACCCGTTCGTTCGGACCAACGCTGCGCCTCGTGGAGGAGAGCCCGCAACTCCCCGGACACCGTCACGCAGCCTCCTGCCTCGGCCTGTCGGGCGAGCAGCGCGACTTCGCTGTCGGGGCGGTAATCGGAGAAGAGCGAATCGAGTCGTGCCGCGTATGCGAAGGCCTCGTCCGTCGCCTCGTCCGCTCGGCGCTTGCCGTCGGCGTAGGCGACGATCCTGAAGGTCGTCCCCATGTGGACCGATTCGAACGAATATCGCTCCGGCCCGGATGATTCCTGCGCCAGTCCCGGCGCACTCCCGATGAACAGAAGCGTACCGAGGATCCCGAGGAGCATCTGTCCGATCGTCACGGCAGCAGGCTCACGCGCAGGTCGGACGCCTCAGAGTACCCGTGTGTAGCCCGGCACTGGGATGGCATAGCGTCCATCCGCATCCGGAAGTACCGGGGGTGGCGCGTCCCACGCATACCGCTCCGGCATCAGGCTGAGATCGGATGCCATCGCCTCGTCCCACTCGACCACGCGACCGGAGTAGGTCGCCATCCGGCCCAGAATCGACGTCATCGTCGCGATCGCACCATTCTCACCGTCGGCGTACTTGAAGCGCCCCGCCGCGACAGCGGCGAACAGCTCGTCGTGTTCGACCTGATACGGGTTGGGGTCCTCTGCGTCATCGTGCTCGAAGAGGGTATGGCCGGAGGCCGACACGATCCGGCCGGGCTCGGGTGCGCTTCCGTTCGATCCGTGGAAGGCCTCGGACACGCGGTTCATGCATTCAGGCATGTGCCTGCACTGGCTGAGCACGGTGGCACCCGAATCGTAGGTGAACTCCACGAAGTGATGATCGAAGATCTCTCCATGCTCGATTCCATCCCGGACTTCACGACCGCCCTGGCCCTGCGCCCGGGCTGGCGGTCCACCGAGCACCCAGTTGGCCACGTCGATATTGTGGATGTGCTGCTCGACGATGTGGTCGCCGCAGAGCCAGTTGAAGTAGTACCAGTTGCGCATCTGGTACTCCATTTCCGTCTGACCCGGCTGTCGCTCGCGAACCCACACACCACCGCTGTTCCAGTACACGCGGCCGAGCGTGATCTCACCGATCATGCCGGCGTGCATGCGGTCGACCCATTCCTGATAGATGGTCTGGTAATGGCGCTGCAGGCCGACCACGACGTTGAGTCCATCCGCCTTGGCCCTGGCAGCGCTCTCCAGCACGCGTCGCACGCCGGGGGAGTCCGTCGCCACGGGCTTTTCCATGAAGACGTGTTTCCCCGCGTGTACCGCAGCCTCGAAGTGCATGGGCCGGAAGCCCGGCGGTGTCGCGAGAATGATCACGTCGGCGTGGGGGATGACCCGTTCGTACGCGTCGAAGCCCGAGTATCGGTGCTCCGGTGGCACGTTGATCCGAGGCGTCAGGTCTACGTCCTCGAAGGTCGTCAGTGCCTGATAGCTGTTCTCCACGTTGTCCGCGAACGCATCACCCATCGCGACGAGCTGCACGTCCTGGTCGGTACTGAGGGCCTGAACCGCGGCGCCGGTGCCGCGTCCGCCACAGCCGATGAGCCCGACGCGGATCGGGTCACGGCCCGACGGCTGCGCTCGTGCAATGCGCGGCTGCCCCACGAACGAGAGCCCTCCGATGGTGGCTGTCGTGGTTCGAACGAAGTCTCGCCGGTCCATGCGTCCTCCTGCGATCGATACGTGTGATTCGTCGTTTCAGTTCGCGCCCAGGATCCCGTCCCAGTACGCCGTGATCTCGGCTGTCGACCACGGACGTTCAGGGCTCACCAGGCGTATGCCTACGTGAGGCGAATCCGTGTTCCACCACCGGCTCTTCGGTATCTGCGGATCTCTGCGCTTCCACGCCGAGGTCTCCTCGAATCGGTCAGCACAGCGCAGTCGATGCAAGTCGTCGTCGAAGGCCCCTCCCCGCACGACCCCTCGACCACGCGTGGAGGTGCCGGGCTCCGCACCCTCGGCCGACCCCTCGCCGAGTGAGGCGTAGTGCTCGGCGTCGTACGGCTGAAGCGTCCATTCTGCAGCGTTTCCAAGGAGATCGTGAAGCCCCCAGCCGTTCGAGGCACGGGTGCCCACGTCTCGCAGCGAACCGTTGCTGTTCGCGTCGAACCAGGCGCGCTCCGACAACAGGGTCATGATCGACTCGAGATTGTCCCTGTGGGCGGTCCCGAGCTCGAGCCCAAACGCGTCGTCGTGTCCTGCGCGACAGGCGTATTCCCACTCGATCTCCGTGGGAAGACGGTATAGCCGGCCGGTCTTCTCCGAGAGCCAGCGCGCGAAGTGGAGTGCGGCAATGCGGGTCATCCCCGTCGCAGGTCTTCCCGGTCCGCCCATCCCGTGCGCTGGATCCTCGTACGGCGGGCTCGGGCGCGTGACCGCATCGGCGTCGAACGGCAGTGCCGGGTCGGCGCGCATATCGTCGTCGAGGCGACGGTCGCGAAAGATGGAAAACACCTCGTGTGTGACTTCGGTCGTGCCCATCCAGAAGGGACCGAGGTTCAGCGTACGCCGCGGTCCCTCGTCCTCGTCGCGACCCGGCTCATCCAGCGGACTGCCGATCACGAAGGAACCGCCGGGGAGCAGGATCAGGTCGAACGATACCGTCGTCCCCGGGATCGTCTGAGTCATGGGCTCACCGGCCTGAACCGTCTGTGCGCCCGTCGCAGCCGCAGGGGCGGATGCGTGGAGGAGACAGAGAAGCACGATCCTCCGGACGGTGGAGGCGTGGCGGGTCGGCTCATGCGGGGTGGGCATACCGGCCAATCGACCCGGTGGGACTTCGGGGCGCAATGGAATCGGGGACGTCAACTCGCCTCCACTCCGTTCGCCTGTACTTTCGCAGTCCGCACCCGAGTTGGAGGAGTCACGAGCATGTGGAGACGAGTGATGATCCTGCAGACCCTGTCGACGTGGCGTGGTGTCGCGGCGCTCGCACTCCTCGGCTCAATCGGTGCGTGCGCCGATGCTCCGGCGGAGCGACCCAACATCCTCCTCGTCTTCACTGACGACCACGCGTCTCACGCCGTATCCGCATACGGGTCGGTGATCAACGAAACGCCGAACATCGATCGATTGGCCGAAGAGGGTATGCTCTTCGAGAACGCGTTCGTCACCAACTCGATCTGCGCCCCGAGCCGTGCGACGATTCTGACGGGTCAGTACGGACACCTGAACGGCGTGCCGACCAACTACGACACACTGCACGCGACCACGCTGACCTTTCCGAAGCTCCTGCAGGCCGCCGGATACCAGACGGCACTCATCGGCAAGTGGCATCTGAAGGTCTATCCCGAGGGATTCGACCACTTCGAGGTACTTCGCGGGCAGGGACCCTACTACAACCCGGTCCTTTTTTCCGCAGACGACAGCATCGCGTACGAGGGGTACACGACGGACATCATCACCGATCGCACGCTCCGCTGGATGCAGGAGGAGCGCGACGGGGATCGCCCGTTCCTGCTCATGTACCAGCACAAGGCGCCGCATCGGGAGTGGGCGCCCGGACCCGGACAGCTCGATCTCTTCGTCGACGAGGAGATCCCCGAGCCGAGCACGCTCTTCGACGATGCCTCTGGCCGGACCTCGGCAGCGCGTACCCAGGAAATGACGGTCGCCGAGCACATGAGTGCCCGGGACATGAAGTTCGTCGCGCCGGCCAATCTCACCCCTCAGCAGCTCGCGACGTGGAACGCGGCGTACGGACCGAGGAACGAGGCCTTCGAGGCGGCGGGACTCGAAGGGGACGAGCGCACGTCATGGCAGTACCAGCGCTACATCAAGGACTATCTTCGGTCGATCGCGTCCGTCGACGAGAACCTCGGGCGGGTGCTCGATTACCTCGATGCCGAGGGGCTCTCGGAGAACACCGTCGTCGTGTACATGTCCGATCAGGGCTTCTTCCTGGGCGACCACGGGTGGTACGACAAGCGGTGGATGTACGAGGAATCGCTCCGGACCCCGCTGATCGTGCGGTGGCCTGCGTCCGTAGCCGCCGGGGCACGCAGTGACGCACTGGTACAGAATCTCGACATCGCGGAGACGTTCCTGGAGCTGGCCGGTGTGACGATTCCCGAGTCGATGCAGGGCGCGAGCCTGGTGCCGCTCCTTCGTGGAGAGACACCGCCTGATTGGCGAGACGCGATCTACTACCAGTACTTCGAGTATCCCGGCCCGCACATGGTCCGGAGGCACTACGGCATCCGAACGGGGACGCACAAGCTGATCCACTATTACGAGATCGACGAGTGGGAGCTCTTCGATCTCGAGGCGGATCCAGACGAGCTGCGCAGCGTCTATGGGTCGACGGAGTACGCCGAGATTCAGGCTCGGCTGGCCATGCGACTGGACTCGATGCGCGTGCATTTCGCCGTGCCGAGCGAGGACCCCGTTCCGTACGAGCGGTGATGACGGATCCCCGAGCGCTGCGCGACACGGTGCCGTCCAGGCGAACGTTCCTCGTACGCACCGGCGCTGCGGGACTCGCGATGGCGACACCCGGATGGTTGGCCGCATGCGTGTCCGGGTCCCGTCCCACGAACGTCGTACTGATTTTCGCCGACGATCAGGGGTACGCTGACGTAGGCTCCTACGGCGCGGTCGGCTTCACGACACCCCACCTCGATCGGCTCGCCGAGGAGGGTATGCGCTTCACGGATTTCTATGCGTCGGAAGGGGTGTGTTCTGCGTCGAGGGCTTCACTCCTGACCGGCTGCTACGCCCCGCGTGTATCGATCTTCGGAGCGCTGACGCCTGCCGCCCAGGTGGGGCTCAACCCCGACGAGGTCACGATCGCGGAGCTCCTGAAGCCTCTCGGCTATGCCACGGCGGCGGTCGGGAAGTGGCATCTCGGCCACCTCCCGGAGTTTCTGCCCCTGCAGCATGGATTCGACGAGTACTTCGGGTTGCCGTACTCGAACGACATGTGGCCCGTCGATTTCGACGGGGTCGCGGTGTCGGAGGGAAGCCTGAGCGGATATCCGCCTCTGCCGCTGATCGAGGGGGATGAAGCGATCGAGACGGTGGACGAGTTGGCGGATCAGGATCGGCTCACGGTGCGGTACACGGAGCGGGCCGTCGACTTTATCGACCGAAATGGGGACCGGCCCTTCTTCCTCTATCTCGCCCACTCCATGCCGCACGTTCCGCTCGGCGTTTCGGACGCGTTCCGAAGCTCGAGCGAGCAGGGGCTGTACGGCGACGTGATGCAGGAGATGGACTGGTCGACCGGGCAGGTCCTCGAGGCGCTCGACCGGAATGGGGTGGCGGAGGACACGCTCGTGATCTTCACGAGTGACAACGGACCGTGGTTGAATTTCGGGAACCACGGGGGCTCGACCGGGCCACTCCGGGAGGGTAAGGGCACTGCCTTCGAAGGTGGTCCCCGTGTGCCGGCGATCATGCGGTGGCCAGGTCGGATTCCCGCGGGGAGCGTGTGCGATCAACTGGCGTCGACTATCGACGTCCTCCCGACCGTGGCGGCGATCACCGGCGCGACGGTTCCGGGCCACGCGATCGACGGCGTGAACATCCTCCCCCTGCTGGTTGGCGAGGAGGGGGCCACGCCCCGGACCGATTTCCTCTACTTCTACACGGGGGAACTGCGGGCCGTCCGGGAAGGACGGTGGAAGCGTGTCTTCGAGCATCGGACCCGATCGTACGTCGGGGTCGAGCCCGGCATGGACGGGCATCCGGGGCCGTATGCGTTCCCGACCGTGGGGGCAGCGCTCTACGACCTCGAGTCGGACATCGGAGAGTCGGTCGACGTCTCCGGGGATCACCCGGACGTGGTCGCCCGACTCGACGCCCTCGGGGAACGGGCTCGGCGAATGCTTGGCGACCGGCTCACGCAGCAGGAGGGTAGTGACGTCCGACCGCCAGGCCGTCATGGGCTCGATCGGGCCGACTCGGTGCAGCACGAAGCGGTAGGAGCACGGGTCGTGAACGCCACCGGGTCCGACCCGAGATACCCGGGTGCCGGGCCGGACGCGCTCGTCGACGGACGGCTGGGCTCAGGCGACTTCCGCGACGGTCGCTGGCTGGCGTACGACGGCGTGGACTTCGAGGCGACGCTCGACCTCGGATCGGCCAGACGCCTCTCCCGCATCGGACTCGACTGTCTGCAGAATCAGGCCGCGTGGATTCTACTTCCCAGCCGGGTTGTCTTCACCGTGTCCGACGATGGCGAGCGATGGCGTGAGCTCACACCCGTCGAGCGGGCGCCGCGACCGGACGACGAGGTGCGAGCGGAGTCGCTCGCCACCGACGTCGGAGACGTTCCGGTTCGG
>CALHIO010000230.1 GCA_938030915.1 uncultured Gemmatimonadota bacterium | reverse complement strand
CGATCCCGCGGTCGTGCAGATTCACGCCGGGGTCATTCAGCTTGAAGGGGAGGCCGATCCAGTAATGGACGTCTCCAGCGACGTACAGAACTTCATCATAGTCCTTGTCGCCCGGTGCGAGCTCTTCGCCATTGTAGCGGGCCCACACCGTTTCGCCGTCCCAGCCGTGCGCGATGAAGTCATTGCCCTCCCAGCGCTCGATCCGCGCCAGATCCCCGCGGTCGGTCTTGGCGATCGTCACGTATCGGGGCCGCGTGCGACGCAGGCGGCCACTTTCCGTATCGTAGATTTCGGTCGTGATGGTGTATCGGGCGGTCTTCAACGGCCAATACGCCTCGAGGCCGCCGAGGGCATCGATCCACGTCGCAACCAGTTCGTCCGGCGTGGCTACGCGCGACGTGCCCCGGTCCGCTGCCCATACACCGGCGGCGAGAACGAGAGAGGTCGCGAGAGCTGTACCAAGCGCGCGTCGAGTCATGTATCCGCTCCATGGCGGTGGAGTCAGTCCGAACGGCCAATACACGAGTACGTCGCCTTGCTCCCTCGCGCGACCCCCGCATAGTGTCCGGGCCCGTTCCGATTACACGTACGCATCGATCATGAATACGTTTTACGCCTCGCTTCGCGGGTCTTCCGGGTTCGCCGCGAGTCCGGGCACCCGCGCTCAGTGAGAGGTCTTAAGAGACAGGTGAGCACACATCGGAGCTCCTTGATAGCACAGACGAATTGGGTGCTGCTCGTCGTGGTGACGATGGTTGCCGCATGTAGCGGTGGCGGTGGAGAGGCCGGGGTGGCAACGCCACCGCGCGATCCTGAGCAGCTCTTCTTCGCGCCCGAGCTCGAGATCGATCTATCCGAGTTCGAGCGCACGTCATCGGGGCTGTACATCCAGGACGTCACCGTCGGTGAAGGACCGTTGACGCGACGCACGAGTCGGGTCTGGATCGAATACGTGGGGTGGCTGCCGGACGGAACGGTGTTCGACGGGAATCTGGGCGGTGAGCCGTACGCGTTTCGGCTGGGTGGCAACGAGGTCATCCGCGGTTGGAACGAGGGTATCGTCGGGATGCGACGGGGAGGGGTCCGGCGCCTCGTCGTGCGGCCCGCTCTCGCGTACGGGTCGTCCAGGCGAGGAGATATTCCGCCCGGATCGACCCTCGTCTTCTATCTCGAACTGATCGACGTCGACTGAGCTGTCGATCCGTAGACGTGCGTCCGGTCAGTCGAGAACGATCGGCTCCATCGTAACGGTTCCGTCGGCGAGGATCTCGACGGAGCTGTGTCCATCCACCGGAGTCCAGGCCGTTCCGGTTTCGGGCGCTTCCGATGCGAGGACCACGCCCCCGACGGCAAACGGCGGACGGACGTTGAGGTAGAGGGAGTTCGTACGGAGCGCGGTCCCGATACGGACGGCTACGATGGAGTCTCCGTCACTCATCACCATGTTCAGTTGGGCCTCCATGCTGCCAACGCGAGCCTTCACGCGAGAGGCCGTCTCGATCAGCCCCCCAATCATCGAGGCTCCCTCCCGGATCAGGCTGACGGCGAGGAGAAAAAGTGTTTCCGAGTCTGATGAGCCGGCGAGGGTGCCGTATAGATCGTCCGGGAGTTCACTTCGGAGCGCGCGCATGTGCGATCGTCGGAAGTCGGGAACGAAGCCGTTGAGCATGAAGGCCCACTGTTCATGCACCATGGGAAGCAGCCCAGAGCGGTCGACCGGGATCCCCGCAGTACCGTTTCGGACCGCGGCGAGGACGCATCCGGAGTCAATCACGTCCAGGGTCCGCTCCAGATCCTCGTCGTACCAGATCGGACGTGCTTCGGCGAGCCTGCCGGGCCGTCCGTTCGAGTACCAGACGACGCCGTACCCGTCTGCATTGACCGAGCCGGACAGGAGCTCCCTGGGCCGCCAGCTCTGCTCGTAAAGAGAGTGGTCGCCCCCGAAAACGAGGGGGGCGAGGGGGCGGGGCGACCCGACGTAGGCGAGCAGCCGGCACACGTCAGCGCTTCTCTCCCTGGATCAGCCGGGCGAGCTGAGCCAGGTCTGCGTTCCCGCCGCTGATCACGACCACGACCGGGCGTGTTCGATCGAATTCGATCTTGTCCTCGAGGAGCGCTGCCAAGCCGGCGGCTCCGGCCGGCTCGGCCAGAAGTTTGGTCCGCTCCAGGAGTATCATCATCGCACACACGATCTCGCGATCCTCGACCAGCACGATCCCTCGCGCGTGTTCCGAGAGGATCTCGTAGTTCAGCTCACCGGCCATCGGGGCACCGAGCCCGTCCGCCACAGTGTCCACACGATCGAGGCGCAGGGCCTGGCCGGCCTCGAAGGACTCGTGCATCGCAGCGGCCCCGGTCGGCTCCACGCCCCAGACATCCGCGTCCGCCTGAGAAAGTGCCGTGGCGGCGGCGATGGACGACGAGAGTCCCCCTCCGCCGACCGGGACGACGATGGTACCGACGTTCGGCAGATCCTCCAGGATTTCCAGCCCGCAAGACGCGTGTCCAGCCACGACCTCGGGATCATCGAACGGATGAACGAAGGTGAGTCCGCGCTCGAGACTGACTTCATGCACCTTCTCGAATGCCGCGGCCGCGTCACCGTGCAGGATCACGTCGGCTCCGTAGTCCCGGCTTGCCCGAACCTTCGTCGGCGACGCGTGCTCCATCATGACGACGGTGCTGGAGACTCCGGCCGCAGATGCGGCCCACGCCACCGCTTGGGCGTGGTTCCCAGCCGAGATCGTCGATACGCCGCGCGCCCGCTCCTCGGGCGATAGCGTCAGGAGCCGATTCAACGCGCCGCGGACCTTGAAGGCACCCGTCCTCTGGAGGTTTTCGCACTTCAGCCACACGGGTGCTCCGACCCGATCCGACATCGTCCGTGAATGAAGGAGGGGGGTCCGGTGGACCGCATCGACGATGCGGGCACGTGCGGCGATAAGGCGTTCGAGCGTCAGGTCGGCGATCATCGGCGGAGAATGGGACAGGGGCGGAACGCGTGCCAGAGGCGAAGGCGAACCAACTCCGGTTCTCGGACGAGCGACGCAGGGACGTCAACGAAACTCTTTGCACGCTAATGGGTTCCGCACATAAACTGTCGAGGGTCTTTTTCCAGCTTTTTCACCCTTTTTTCTGCCTGTGCGAGGTCTTTAGATGCGCATTCGTCGGGTCGGGCTTTCCGCCCTCGTATTCACTCTGGCCGCTTTTGGGCTGTCGATGCCGGCCGCCGCCCAACAGGGCACCCTGATGGGTACGGTCACCGATGCCGAGTTAGGCACGCCCGTGCCTCAGGCAGCGGTCCGCCTCCTGGATGCTGCTGGGACGCAGACGCTCACGAACAATGCCGGGCGATACATGTTCCAGATCCCGGCGGGCACGTATTCGATTGTCGTGGAAGTCGTCGGGTACCGGCAGACCCGGTTCGACGGTATCCGGGTCTCCTCCGGTGAGGCAACGACCTTCGATATCTCGCTCGAGTCGACCGCCTTCGCCCTCGACCCGATCGTGGTCACGGCGGGTCGAACGCAGCTCGGCGAGAAATCGACGGATGCACCGGCGACCTCGGTCAGCATCAGCTCGATCGAAATCGAAGAACGACCTGCGCCCTCCTTCATGGAGCATCTCCGCTCGGCACCGGGCGTGGATATCATCACGTACGGTCTTCAGGGCGGGAACGTCACCCTGCGCGGGTTCAACAACATCTTTTCCGGTGGGCTTCACATGCTCACCGACAACCGGCTCGCGGGGGTCCCCTCTCTCCGCGTGAACCTGATGCACTTCATCCCGTCCAACGATGCCGACATCGACCGGATGGAGGTCGTGCTCGGACCAGGTTCGGCTCTCTACGGGCCGAACACCGCGAACGGCGTCGTACACATCATTACGAAGTCTCCGCTGGACGAGCAGGGAACGTCGATCACACTGGGGGCCGGTCAGCGTTCGGTCTTCCAGGGCTCGTTCCGGTCTGCGTTCAAGCTTGCCGACAACTTCGGCTTCAAGATTTCGGGACAGAGTCTGACCGGAAATGAGTGGGAGTTCGACGATCCGGTCGAGTTGGCCAACCGCGCGGCAGCGGATGCAAACCCCACCGTCTGCGTCAGCGACAAGGTGATCCGCGGCTTCACGACCGAGCAGGCACAGGTCGCCTGCGGTCGGCTGGGAGTCCGAGACTATGACATCAACCGTCTGGGCCTCGAGGCGCGCGCGGATTGGCGGTTCGCGGACAACGGGACGTTCGTTGGCACGTACGGGCGGAACCAGTCGTCCGGTGTGGAGCTAACCGGGCTGGGTGCCGGCCAGACCAAGGACTGGGTGTACGAGTTCTTCCAGGGCCGCCTCAGTTACGATCGGTTCTTCGCTCAGGCGTACCTGAACTCCAGTGACGCGGGCTCCAGCTATCTCCTCAACACCGGCGTGCCCCTGGTCGACCGATCGAAGCTCTGGGTCGCTCAGGCGCAGCACGGTTTCGACCTGTGGGATGGTCGGCAGGACTTTACGTACGGCTTCGACTACTTCGGCACCCGTCCGGTGACCGAAGGCAACATCAACGGGCAATACGAAAATTCGGATGAGATGGACGAGTGGGGTGCCTACATCCAGTCGAAGACTGCCCTCACGCCGGGCATTGACCTCGTCTTCGCCGGCAGGGTCGACAGCCACTCGCTGCTGCCGGAAAACGTCTTCTCACCGCGGGTAGCGTTGATCCTCAAGCCGGACGAAGACCAGAGCCTGCGGTTCTCCTTCAACCAGGCGTACTCATCCCCGTCCAGCCTGAACTACTTCCTCGACATCTCGAACGGGTTCGCTCCCTCGCTCGAGGCCCTGGGCTTCGGGCTGCGCGCGTTCGGTACGGGACCAAACGGTTGGTCGCTGCTCGACGCGGATGGTGCGCTCAAGGGATTCCGGTCGCCGTTCAACGCGGATCGAAGCGCGATCCTCCCGATCGAGGCCACGACGGCGTTCTGGCCTGCGGCCCTGGCGGTACTTCAGGCACAGATCAGTGCCGGCGCGCTGCCGGCTACGCTGACGCCGCTGATCACCGCGCTCGGCGGGCTCACTCCTGGGCCGGCCGACATCGGCAGCATGCTCTTCAACGTGGTGAATGGGGACCTCGTCCCGGCATCAGCCGCGTCGTCCATCATC
>CALHIO010000229.1 GCA_938030915.1 uncultured Gemmatimonadota bacterium | reverse complement strand
TTCGGAGGCATCTTCGACCCCGCCGTCACGGCGTGGCAGGGGTGGGCGCCCGGGACGCTCCTCTTCTGGCTTCTCGCGCTGGTCGCCGTGGGAACCGTTGCCACGGCGTTGTACCGAACCGTCTGGATCGCGCAGCGCCTCGACTGAGGATGGACCTCGGAGGGCCCCCGGACCGTAGCACCCGTCAGGAGCCGCACAGTTGAGACGGACGGTTCGCGGCCCTACCGTTCCGTATCCCCGGAGTTCAAGACATACAGAGGTGATTCGCATGCAACACACCGCTCGAGGGTTTGCCCTCCTCCTGTCGATGCTCGCGCTGACCGCTCTTCCGGCGACAGCTCAGGACAGCGTCGAGGGTACCTGGGTCATGACCATGAGCTCGCCCGAGGTCGGCACGGTGGAGTCCGAGTTCGTCTTCGAGCAGAACGGTTCGGAGGTGACGGGAACGGCCGAGCTTCAGCTGGTGGACGATGTCGAGATCAGTGACGGGGTGTACGAAGACGGCGTGCTGTCCTTCCTGATGCACGTGAGCATGGAAGGCCAGTGGTTCACCGTCGAAATGGAGGCAGACGTCGACGGTGACGAGATGACCGGCGAGGCCTACGTGCCCGAGATGGGCGCCGGCATGCCCTTCACGGCGAAGCGGCAGGACGGCTGAGTCGATCGACCCGACAGGGCTGCGGTCGTACGCCGGCGTCAGGCCAGGCCGACGAACTCGGCGATGAAGTCGCTGGCGGGTGATTGCCGAAGCTCCTCGAGGGACCCCTTCTGAATCACCTGTCCCCCATCGAGGGCGACGACCGTCGCCCCGAGGGCGATGACATCACGGACGTCGTGAGTCACGAGGATGGCTGGTCGACCGAACGCTTCCAGTCGCTCGGCCAGAACGTGGCGGACCGCCCGGCGCCGGGTCGCGTCGAGGGCGGCCAGAGGCTCGTCCAGTAGCAGGAGGTCCGGATCGAGCACGAGCGCGCGTGCGAGGGCTACCCGTTGCTGCTCACCTCCGGACAGGCGATCGACTCGTCGCTCGGCGAGAGGAGCGCAGCCCAGCTCGGACAGCACTGCGCCCGCTCGCTGTCGCCGATCCTCCACGCGATAGCGATCGGGGCTGTTCGCCAGGCCGAACTCGACGTTCTCCTGAACGGTGAGGTGGGGAAAAAGGCCGTAGCCCTGGGGTACGTATCCGACGCGTCGATGCTCTATCGGAACGTGAATCCCCCGGTCCGTGTGCTCCAGCACGTGTTCGCCGACGCGGATGGATCCGCGCTCGACGGCGATGGCTCCTGCGATGGCGCGCAGGGTGGTGGTCTTCCCGCTTCCGTTCGGGCCGATCAACGCGACGGGCGTCGAGTCACCGTCGATCGTGAGGTCGAGTGCGAATCCACCCACGTGGGTCGCAACCGATGCATGCCATGTCGTCACGATGCCCCTCGTGCCGGAGATCTGCGAAGCATGGGTGCGAAGCGGATCGCGACGAGGAGCACGACGCCGACCGCGGCCAGGACCAGTGAGAACACGACGGCAAGCCGGACGTCCGATTCGAGCGCCGAGAAGATGGCGAGCGGCATCGTCTGCGTACGGCCGGGCATGTTGCCCGCGAAGAGCAGCGTCGCGCCGAATTCGCCAAGTGCCCGGGCCCACGCCAGCGACGCTCCGACGAGAAGCCCCGGCCGTGCGATGGGCAGAGCCACTCGGACGAATGCGACAACCGGCGAGGCCCCGAGCGTTCGGGCTACGATCAGCATGTCGGGCTCGACCTTTCGAAAGGCATTGGCCGCGGCCTGTACGAAAAACGGCGACGAGACCACCACCTGAGCCAGTACCACGGCCCCGCCGGTGAAGGGCACGGAGACCCCGAACGATTCCAGGAGTGGACCGGCGAGACCCCGACGTCCGAAGGTCTCGAGCAATGCGACGCCCACGACCGCGGGTGGAATGACGATCGGCAGATCGACGAGTACCTCTGTTACCCGGGCGGTACGCGATCGAGATGATGCGAGCCACCACGCGAGCGGCGTGCCGAGCACGACCGTGATCGACAGACTCATCAGCGTCGTCCGAAGACTCAGCCAGAGCGCCGGAGCGAACAGCGGATGCTCTGCGCCTGCTCGCAAGTCGGCGACCGGTGTCGAGACGGCCAGCGCGACGAACGGCAGGACGAGAAGTCCAACCAGAGTGACGCCGAAGAGGACACCCAGTCCAACCATCGGGGAGCGGTACGTTCGACCCAACATCATCCCGCGCCCGTGAAGCCATGGGCGCGAAAGATCTCGCGCGCCGGGGGTGACGCCAGGAAGTCGAGGAGGCGCTCGGCCTCGGGCCCGCGCCGGGTCTCAGAGGTGAGGGCAATCCGAAACCGTGCCTCGACGTTGACTTCATCCGGAATCGGGACGACGCGCACCCGGTCGCGGTTCAGGGCATCGGTCCGGTAGACGAACGCGGCGTCCGCTTCGCCGAGCTCTACCTTGGCTCGGACGAGCCGGACGTTGCTCTCCATCGAGGCGATCCGGTCCCGGACACCGGCTGCGAAGTCGTCTCCGAGCACGACGGAGGCGTTGTTCAGGACTGCGTCCGTATAGGCTCCGATCGGCACGAACCGGGTGCCGACGACGATGCGCTCAGCCTGCGTGAGCTGATCGAATCGTTCGATACCGGCCGGGTTGTCCGGCGGTACGATGATGACCAGGTCGGTCGAGGCGAGTGTATGGGATCGCAATACATGGCCGCTGTCTTCGAGCGCGTTCATGTGGGCGTCGTTCGCTGAGGCGTAGACGTCGACCGATGCCCCCTGTTCGATCTGGAGTCGCAGGACCTGACTCCCTGCGAACGTGACCCGGAGGTCGACGTCGGGATGTGCGCGCTCGAAGGTCTCCGCGAGTTCGGGCATGACGTCGGTGAGTGAAGACGCGGCGAAGACGGATAGGGTCACCTTCTCTTCTCGAGCGGACGTGCCGGTGCATCCACCAGCGAGTACGACGAGCAGCACGACGCCCGGATACCAGCGCAGGTTATGCGCAGCCATACCTGTCCGGATCAAGCGAGCTCGACGGTGGATGCGTGGCCGGCCAGTGAGAGGTCGTATCCGGGAAGCCCTCCGACCTCGGCTCGAAACGCAGGCTCATCGATGACACCGAGGAAGCGGGCAACGGGCTCATGATCGATAAGCGACTCGGGTAGGACGAGATCGAATCGCTCTTCGGAGAGCGGGATGAAATCGAGCCCGTGGTCCAGCGCGGCCGATTCGATCGCCACACCCACGTCGACGACGTTCCAGTGCACCAGTGCGGCCACCTCGGCGTGGTTCGAGGCGTGAGCACGAGTCGTGACGTTCGCCTCTCGTCCTCCGCATGCACTCCTCAACTCCCGGTCGAGAAGATGCTGCGCCGCGGCTCCGGCGTCCCGCATGGCGAAGCGCAGGCCCGGTCGAAGAAGGTCTGCGCCAACCCGGATATCGAGGGGATTACCGCGAGCGACGACGAGACCCTGTCTCCAACGAGCGAGGTTCACCAGAACCGAACGCTCTCCGGGCACGGCCCGACGGGCTGCGCGCTCGTGTGCTTCCGGATCATCGGACGCGGCCATATGGACCCCGGCGATGTGCACGAGCCCGTCCGCGAGGAGGCGTAGAGCTTTGGAGCTGTTCGCGTGAATCCAGGTGGCGCGAGCATCTCGGTAGCGACGGCCCAGTCGGTCCGCGTGAACCCCGAGGAGGGGTGCGCAGCCTGCGACGAGGACGTTCGCTGCGAGGTCGGCGGAGTCGTCCAGCACCTCGACGAGTGACGAATCGTGCGAGGATCCGGGTCTGACGATCAATCCGTCCGCCGCATGGGCGAGGTCATCGAGTGGGTGGGCTACCCACGTGTCCTGAACACGCCCGACGGCGACCCTGCGGACATCTGGACCCCCCAGGGCGCACCGGACCTCGACCACCTTCCCGCCGGGGATGCGAAAGAGATCGTCCACGGTACAGTCGAGGGCCCGCGCGAGGTGAAGGGCGAGGAGTGTGGACGGCACCTGCCGACCCGCCTCGATCGCGCTCAGCGCCTGCCTCGAGGCGCCGACCCGAGCGGCGAGTTCGGACTGAGTCAGCTTCAGGGCGGTTCGATGCGCTCGCACTGCGCTGGTCATGGTCGTGTCGTGCACACCTGCTCCTTCGATGCGGAAACCGCATGATATGTAAAGACAACATTACACAACGTCGTTTGAAGGCGACAGGTCGGGCTGTGGTGTGTGTGGCCTCCGACTAGAACGAGGTCGCATAAGACGCAACGAAGGTGGCTCTCTCGTGAGTCGGTACGAGCGCTGGGGCTGCCTCTGGTGTTGCTGTAGATGAAGCGACTCGTCGGTGTGCTGTTTCCGCTGGTCAGCCTTGTGGGGTTTGGGTTCAGTGTCCCCGTCACCGGCCTGTACCGTTAGCAGCTTGTCGCCGTCGAAAAGGGGGTTCCCCCGGGTGCTGTGGGTCAGGCTACCGGAGCACGGGGAGAGGACGCCTGCAGACTTGAGGTCCCACTGTCGTCACCAGCGCACGGAGAGGCCTGCTTTGATTCCGTCTGCAGAGGGCTGGACCATCGGCGTCACGGAGACGAACGGTGAGGTCTTCACCTGAGCTGCGGTCACGGCCACCACCTGGGCCACCGCAGAGCCGAGGAGAACCCAGCCCTCTCCTCCCATGGAGGCTTGGACGGCCAGTCCTGCAGCGGCGACCCCTCCCGAGGCCAGCATTGTCACGCCGAGGTTGCCCCGTCCCCGATTGAACGCGTGGGCCCCGAGTGCAGCGCCCAAGGCTTCACCCACAAGGAAGCCCCACTGTAGTCCGTCGCAGATCTCGTAGCAGTCGCCGCCGGCCCCGATCAGCGCTCCTCCGATCGCACCTGCGGTCCCGCCCACGAGCGCGCCTGCGAAGGCACCGAATGGTGAGGCGTCTCGGGCTGGGGAACCCTCCTGGCCCTCCGCCTCCGTTACACCTGCTGCGGACATGGACGCGATCGCAGCAGCGATCAGCAGCGTCCTCTTGACCCGGTGTGTTCTCGTCGTGTTCGACACCCTCTGACTCCTTTGTGATTCTGTGTGTCGTATGCCCACTAGGGTGTCGGGATGCCCATCGAGCGTGCATGAGTCATTGTGCGTACGGGATTTGTAACAGCGTTTGTGAACGCGTTGCTCGCACACCCGAGTGCGATCGCCCCGGAGAGGTGGACGCAGGAGTCAGTTGCAGACGGGGCCGCTCAGGGTTATCCCGCGTCAGGGATTGGTGTTAGGCCCCTTCGCGGGCAGGGAGCCGCTCGATCACGTCCATGAGCACCCGCACCTCAAGAAACTCCTTGCGGGGGTTCGGCCTTGCGTCCGCGAAGTCAGCCAGGATCGCCTCCTCCAGCTGGTACGCGTCATCCACTCGCACTCCGCTTCCTTTGAGGAAGGATCTCGGGCGACAGCTTAGCGTGACCGATTCCTATGGTCGAACCCACGACCACGAAAACCTCTTCGTCATCGGCGCACCCACACTCGTGTCGGGCGGTTATGCCGGGGGTGCTCACGCGCACCGGCCCGACGTTTGTTCACCTGGTGACCGAGCCGGGCCATCAGGGGCCGATTCGGCGCTCGGGGGATGAGCGGGCACGGTACCTTCAGCAGTCGCTTGCCGAGTGGCCCGAAACGCTGCGTCGGGCATTGGCCGTGCCACTTTAACGAGTGGGCAGTGATCCGACTCCCTTACGCACACTCGTGATGGTCCGTCGAGCCGGACTCAGACTTGATCCTGTGCGTGGCACGCGGGAGGTGGAACGATGAACCCGAAATACACATTGGGCCTGATGCTGGCTGGTATCCTCACGCTCGGAGTGGGTGACGTGGCCGGGGTGGTCGTCCTGGAATGCTTCGGGGTAATCCGGGCGCTTGGCGTACCCCGGGCGATGACTTGCGCAAGCGCTTCGGGTTGACATGACGAGGGGGGTACTGTGAGCCGCGACTCCGCATGTATCATCACGCTTGTTCTTGCCCTCACTGCCTTGGTCGGGTGCGACGGCGTTACCGTTGAGCACGACGTCGGCCTGCCCGACGAAGGCTCCGACACCATGGCACGCATCCTGGCGGTCTACTATGGGCTGGACGAGCTGCCTCTGGCCGCGAGTCTCTTGTGCGGGGCCGTCGTCGCCGGTCAGGACGGTGTCCCTGTGACTTTCTCCGTACAACTCGACGGGGCGACCGTCTCCCCCGAGGACTTTGTGGTGGAGACCGCCACGGGCGCCCGCGTGACCCCGGACTGCGCCACGCTGGCACCGGCCATCGAACCCCTCGAGCTCCGGACCGTCTTGCTTACGGGCACCTTCGGCACCGCCGGAGCGCAGCTCCGTGCGGTGGAAGTCGTCGGCGTGCTCGACGACCTCGACGGCAACGGGATCACCGGGCTACGGTCCGAAGATGTCACCCCTCTGGAAGACGGCCCCAGCCTCGTGCTGGCCGAGCGCTACCTCCCCACAAACCCCGGGATTGACGGCGAGTGCCCGACCGGAACCGCGCAGGTCGTCCAACTCGTGTGGGGAGGCGGGGTCACCGGTCCGGCCGGCGCCAGCCTCGGAGAGCCTCAACGCCTCGGTGTCTTCGTCCGACTTGCGGACGGCAGCACGGTACAGCCGATCGCACTGGGTGACGACGACCCCGACAACTACGTCTACGCCTGCCTCGACGCCGCCAGCCCGGCCATCGAGATCAGCGTCGCCGCCGGCCTGTTCCACGATCCCGGAGACGACGCCAACCCCGCGACCAGCGCGCCCGTTCTCGATCGAACCCCCTGACCTCTCGAGATCCATCGCACCTGGCGAGTGGTCACTTCCCCTTCGCCAGCGCACTCAGGGGCGGGAGTTCTGACGGTGGTCTTTCTCAGCCCCTGAAGCCACACGGATGAGCGTTGCGATGCCTTCCGTGTGGTCAGTGCGCGGGTCAGGCTGGCTTCACCTTTCGTGCAACATTGCCCCTCCCGCCATCCCCGCGCCCCGACGGTGCGCTGATCGTCCCCGTTCACCTTAAGAACGGAGAACCGATGGCCCGTCTGATCTATCCCGACCTAGCGGCGCTGATCGAGCTTCAACTGGACGTGCTGGCGGGCGAATACGCCGCTGAGCGCGACTACGACACCCGATCGGAGATCCCCTGTGCCCAGCGGGATTATGCACACTGTAAGCACACTGAAACGAAAAAACGGCCAACCCAAGAAGGGCCAGCCGTTTCCGTAAACCGTTGTGCTGCATTGACTCCGGCGACAGGACTCGAACCTGTGACCCGCTGATTAACAGTCAGCTGCTCTACCAACTGAGCTACGCCGGATCTCTCCGCGAAAGTGCTGTGTGACGCGGGGCATAAATAAGGTTCTGCTCGAGAATAGTGTCAACTAGTTCCAGGCTTCCTGCAGAGTCTCTCCCGTGCGGCCTGGCGAGGATGCTCTGGAGGGCGGGACTGTAGCTCTACGCGCGACACCACTCGAGCCGTACGCGAGCACAAAACCGAACGACCTACCAGTAGCGAGTCCGGTCCGCCCAGGCGTCGGCTTCCATTCGGATCCCCAGTTTCGTCTGGTGTCGTTCGGGATCCGGGACTTCGTGGCAACGACGGCACCGGGCCTCGTACGTCTCAGAGCCACCAACGTGGATGACCGGACTCTCGGGAGGGGCTGGCTGCCCGTCGATCAGCCGCTGATTCCGGGTGGCCAGGTTGCCGCACTTCGTGCAGATGGCGTGCAACTTGTCGACGATCTCCGCGCTCGCCATCAGCGCCCCGATGGAGCCAAAGGGCTGGCCCCTGAAGTCCAGATCGGTTCCGGCCACGATCACGCGCACTCGGCGGTCGGCGAGCCACTGCACGACGGCTACGATCTCCTCGTCGAGGAACTGTGCCTCGTCGATTCCGACTACGTCGGTCTCGGGCTTCACGAGCGCGCGGATCTCCTTCGCGCTGCGGATCGGGCAGGCCTCGATCCGTGTTCCGTCGTGCGAGCTGAGCTGATCTCCGATGCCGTATCGGTCGTCCAGCCGCGACTTGAACACCTGCACCCGTTTGCGGGCAATGAGTGCGCGGCGGATGCGCCGCAGCAGCTCCTCGGATTTTCCGCTGAACATCACGCCTGAGATGACTTCGACCCACCCCTCCTGACCACGCCGACGCATCAGCCGTACATCTCGCGGTTCCTGGAACAGGGGAACACGAAGGACCCTCGGCGTGTCACGATTTCATACCCGGTCGTAGCAGTCTGTCGCCGACGCGACTTAGTTTACGCGGCCGTCTTCGGTGCGGCCACTGAGTGTTTTGGCCACCGATGGGATGATGGGTGGGGGCGATGAGGTGGTCGGTGCGGTCTTCGACGAACAAGCAACTCGACTTTCATGCGCAAAGGTCAACTCCGATTCCGTGGTGTCGCCGCGGCTGTGGTCAGCACGGCATTCTTCGCGGTCATGGTCCCCTCTGCCGTTGCGGCCCAGCAAGGTGAGCCGCCCCGGCTGATCGTGTCCATCGCGATCGATCAGCTTCGTGGGGACCTTCTCGATCGCTACTCGGAGGCCTTCACCGGAGGCTTCCGGCGCCTGCTCGATGAGGGCTTCAGCTTCACGCAAGCGTCCCATGCGCACGCGCGGACTTCAACCGCACCCGGTCATGCCACGCTGACCACTGGCGTATATCCTGCGCGCCATGGACTGGTCGCGAACAGTTGGCAGCATCGTCGTGGGATGCAGTGGCAGAACATGTACGCGGTCGGAGACGACGAAAGCCCGATCCTGGGCTTCGAAAACGTGGACGTCCTCGCGGGTCGGTCCCCCCGGAATCTGATTCGTGACGGGCTGCCCGACTGGCTCCATGCCCTGGATGAGGACGCGCGCCGCGTGTCCATCTCGAGGAAGGACCGCGCCGCGGTACCGCTGGGCGGCAGGAACAGTGAACACGTCTATTGGCTCCTGCCTGAAGTGGCATGGTTCATCACCTCGACGTTCTACCGCGATGGATACCCGGGGTGGCTGCGAGACTTCAATGACGAAGTCATGCCGGAGATCTTCGGGGCCCCGGCATGGGAGTCTCTGGTGCCGGAAGAGCTTCAACACCTCGCCCGTGCCGATTCGGCTACGTACGAGTTCGACGGCGTGCACACGACGTTCCCACACGTCAGCGCTGATGAGAACGCGCCGGACACGACCCTCGCGCAGCATTATGTGTGGGGGGCTGACCGGCCGGTGGCAGACAATGCGGTCATGGCACTTGCCGCGGTCGCTCTGGACGAGCTCGATCTCGGTCAGCGCGATGAGACCGACTACCTCGCGTTGGGCCTGTCTACGAACGATCGCATGGGGCATCAGCATGGCCCGTTCAGTCAGGAGGTCTTCAGTATTCTGTTGAACGTCGATCGACTTCTGGGTGACTTCTTCGAGCTGCTGGACGATGAGGTCGGCGAGGGTCGATGGATCGTGGGGCTGTCCGCCGACCATGGTGTCGTAACCATGCCCGAGTATGCGCGCGAGCAGGGCAATCTCGAGGCGGAGCGGATCCAGAGAGACTCCGTCCTTCAGCAGCTCTCACCGATGGTCGCAGAAGCGCTTCAGGGCGGCGGCTCACCGCGCGAGGTCTCCGAGCGTCTCGCGAACGCTGTCGAAGCCGCCGGACTCGCTACGACGGCGTATACGCATCACAGCTATACCCGAGGCGAACCGGCCGACTCGTTCGCGGTGCTGTACCGGAACTCCTACTACCCGGGGCGCGCCTGGGATACGCTCAGTCGCTGGGAAGTGGATCTCCGATATGGGCAGGACGACTACGTCGGGTCTCGGACGGGTACGAACCACGAATCATCGTATTGGTACGACCGATGGGTGCCCATGATTTTCATGGGCTCGGGCGTGAACCCCGGGACCTCGGACGAACCGGTGTACACCGTGGATTTCGCTCCCACGCTGGCCGGTCTGGCCTTTATTCCGATTCCCGACGACCTGGATGGCCGCCGATTATTCTGACCTTTGTTTTTTGCAAAAATCTCGTTTTATGATTTCGCCCCTCCGGTAGAAGCCGGAGGGGCGTTTGTCGTTGCAAATACTGGAATGTTGACACAAGACCGCGTGCTGCATTAATAAGTAGCTTCATGCGTAAACAAATGAACTAGAGGTTTATTCGGGGCACTGAGCCGGTGTCGCACTGTCGGCTCTTGATGTCTTGCCCTCAGCGAACGTGCAGGCGCGTAGAACCTCGCGTCTCTGGCAGTACCCCCGGGATCGAACAATTAACGCGGTTGGCGTCCTGGGCCCTGGAAGCCCACGAGGTAGCATGACAGCGCAGGAAGAAAGAGCGAGGTGGACCATTCAGGAGGCCGAGCGTCTCCTCACGTCACTTCAGGGCGTCGTCTCGGCTCGAGTCGTTGCACGCCCGGGGGGTCAGGTGGACGAGGTTCACCTGCTGACGACCTCAGAGGTTCGGCCCAAACAGACCGTTCGCAACGTCGAGTCGGCGCTGCTGGCCCACCTCGATCTGAGTGTCGATCACCGGAAGATCTCTGTCGCGCAGACGGACAACCCCACTACAGATGAGATGCCGGACCCCGTCCTGCCGGTGCAGATCGTGCCCGATCCTGAGCCGACACCGCGCGAAAGCCGCCTGCTGTTCTACAGTCATCAGGTAGAGACCGAGCGCTCGAACAGGGTGAAGCACCGGGTCGAAATCGAGTGGCAGGGCGAACGCTACATCGGTGAGGCCAGTGCCGCCGACTTGCCGCGCCCCAAACTCGAAGCTGTAGCCAATGCGACCATGCAGGCGGCTCAGAAGGCTCTTCAGGAGAACCTTGCGGAGGGTCGCCGCACTGTCACGCTCTCACTCGATGGCGTGAAGGTCGTGGATGCATTCGACCGGAAGTTCGTGCTTGTCGCCGTGCACGCCATGTCGGGTCGGCACATCGCCCGGCTTGCGGGCACGGCCGTGACGGATGAATCGACGGATCGCGCCGCGATCCTTGCCATGCTTCAGGCTACGGATCGCTGGATTCGTGGCCATGTGGATTAAGGCTCGACACGAGCCCCACCCTCGACTCAAGGAGAAAAAAGGACCCCCTCGATCTGCCGAAGCGAAGAAGAGCGGTTGAGCGAAGCGCAAGCAGCACCCATAGCGGACTTACTCGGGTTGCTGACTTTCTCATAAAGGAGGTAGCGCCATGTTCAGCTCTTTTGTTGATCTCTTTGGATCCGTTTTTTCCCTGCTGTCTAACGGCTTCGTGAACTGGTAAGGGAGATCGAGGGGGTTGCTTATCGGATGACAAGCCGCCGTCTGAATGCCTACATCGGTGCGATGCACCTTGCTGCTGCTGCTGCACTTTGCGTGCTGTTCGTGACCGATGGAAGCAGCCTTTCGCAGATGCCCAGCGGTGCGAGGTTGGCTTGGTTCGCGCTCATCGGCATCGGGGTTCTCTCGGAAGCTCTTGCGATCGCCCTGAGCGTCGGCGCTGCGGCCAGCACCTCTTCCATCGTTTTCCTCCCGCTCCTCGCTGCAATGCAGCTTTTCGGGCCAACGGCGGCGGTGATCCTTGTCTGCATCACGCAGATCTTTGGAGAGCTCGTAGTACGGCGTAAGCCGCTGACCCGGGTGCTGTTCAATGTGTCCCAAGCCATCGTCGGTACCGTGGTCGGGGGCGTGGTGTGGAAACTATTTGGTGGCGTGCCGCTCCAGGGGGTGGGTCTTGAGGTTCCCCCGACAATCACTGAGCAGCTGGGACCGTTCATCGCGTTCGGTTTCGTATTTTTGGCGGTGAACCATGCCGCTGTGGCGATGGCGATCACCCTCAGTCAGGGACTGCCTTTCCGCCGCGTCTGGGGCCTAGTGCGATCCAATTCTGGAGGTAGCCTCAACGACCTTCTGATTGCGCCAATCGCGCTCGCAATCGCCTATCTGTACGTACAGTTCGGACCCGGCGGGATCCTTGTCGTGATCCTTCCGATGCTGTTCATCAGATACTCTTATCTAACGACATCGAAGCTCCGAGATTCGAACGCGGACCTTCTCACGGCACTGGTTAAGGCAATCGAGACCCGAGACCCTTACACCTCTGGACACTCTCTGCGCGTCTCTCAGCTGGCGCACCAGATCGCTGAGCAGCTCGGGTTGAGTAGGATGAGTGTCGAACACGTTCGACAAGCAGCGCTGCTCCATGACATTGGGAAGATCGAGGCGACCTACACTGATATCCTTCGAAAACCCGATTCGCTGACGGCCCAAGAACGAGCGATCATCGAATCACATGTGACTCGGGGAGAACAACTCCTACGAGATCTCTCCTCGGTTCCCGAGGCAGTGGTCAAGGCGGTTCGGCATCACCACGAACGCGAGGATGGAAAGGGGTACCCCGACAAGCTGATTGGCGACGAAATCCCTATCGGGGCGAAGATCATCGTCGTCTGCGATGCCGTAGACGCCATGCTCTCGGACAGACCCTACCGAAAGGCCTTGCCGTTGACCGTGGTGCTGGAGCAGCTGGACCTACACGCAGGGAAGCAATTTGACCATCGAGTAGTGAAGGCACTGGTGTCGTCGGATATCTTGGCAAACTTCGCTGAGTTGATGCGGCAGGAGCGGGCAGAGCGAGTTGCGCTGGACGGCAGCTCTCCTCCGATTCCCTCTTATCCGGCGGCCTCACCGAGTCGGGTGGCCGAGGTGGCGAGCGTCCTCTAAGGCTCTGCCGCGAAGAGTTTCTCAAAGGCTCGTGCTTGGACGGTCATTTGGCATTCAGTAGACACCCGCAGGCCGCGGGTGACCACCGCTGTCAACCCAGGGTGCTTCACTCTCGCCATCAGTTTTGCTTGGCTGAGGGTGAGCTTGAGCCAAGCGGACACGAATCGACCCTCAACTGCTTTTGCGCTTTGCTGAAGGAGTTCAATGGCGGCGGCGTATTCGCCGCGTCTGGTCAGTAGCCGGGACCTAAATTCCATGGTGAGGCTCGGGTCGTAGTACCAGGTTGACGGCTCACTCCGGAGCGCGGATTCTCTCCTCAGGGCTTCAGACATCGATCCGCTTTCCAGGGCACAGATGCCTAGGCCTGCGTTAACCGCGTCCGACACGTAGCGAGGCACCTCGGGACCTGTGAAATCCCCGGCCAGCGCGAAGTGGCATGCTGCCTTGTCCGGGCGACCTTGCAGGATTGCGAGTGTGCCGCGGTTACAGGCCAGATTAGCTCTGGCAAAGGTCATCTCGGCTGTCCCGATCAGCTCTTCAGCCCTCTCGAAACCTTCTTCCGCTAGGTCAAGCAGCCCAGCATCCATATAACCGAGAGCACGATTTGCCTCAAAGCTACATCTCTGCTGGAGGTCTCCACTTGCCTCTGCCATGGACTCCGCCTCGGCAATGAGGTCTGCCGAATCACCTAAAAAGAGGCGACCACGCCTCAGAAGAACCATCAACAATCGATTCATCGCGACGAATCGACTCCAATCGCCTGGGCGAGTATGCTCGAGTGCTTTGCGAGCTGCGTGTTCGGCACGCTCAATTGAAGTGGGCGTTAAAGCCACAGAGAGAGCGCCATTAACGGCGGCTTGAGCGTACGCAGATCCCCGCTTCAGGAGAGACTCTAACTCGCAAGCGATCTGGTGAACGCGATCGAGTCTCTCTCCCAAGAGGCTGGCCTTCAGCTCCCCGTCCAACGCTAGTGCCACCGCCTCCCAGTCTTTCATGCCCTCCGCTTCTTCCTTGATCGTTCGTAATCGAGCGATGAGGTCAGCAGATTCGGCTCCTCCATCTTCAGCCAGGGCTTCAACCCTCCTGATATCTAGCCGTCTTGCCCGTTCACCGTCACCGACGGCCCTGAGCTTCGCCGATGCCAGTTCGAGGACGGGAGCCGCCCGAGCCATATCACGCCCGAGGTGGTGCGCGATACCCTGCCACGCGGTAGCGTCGGCCACTCGAACGGGATCTACCTCATTTCGAGCGGTTAGTTCATAGAAGTGAGCGGCCTCTGCGACCGTGCCGTGCGCCAGACACCGTTTTGCGGCCAGCCAACCGTAGGTGGAGGCCCCCTTCGTATCACCGGCTCGGTCCAGATGAGCGGATAGCTCGTCGACGGGGGGATCGTCACGATCACTTAGGAACAGCGCCATGCGCCGATGAAGCACTGCGCGCCGTGCCTCGCTGAGCTCCTGATAGATGGCACTTCGGAAAAGGTCGTGAGTGATCCAAATGCGGTCACGTTCACCGTCGAGGATCCTAGCGTTGCGGAGCTCCTCTGACATTTCGACCACCTGATCGACGGAGTTGCCTGTAAGGGCTGATAGATCACCCAGACTCATTCTTCCCGACCCGATCGCCAGAAGCGCGTACATATCGCGAGCCGCCTCGGAGAGATCGCGGGTCCTGGAGGAGAGAGTCTCTCTAAGGGAAGCCGGCACGATCGACCTTAGTTCGAACGGGTTTCCTTTTGAGGGTTGACCTTCGGCCCGAGTTCTAGCGATCTCGATGAGATAAAGCGGGTGAAAACCCGCGGTGCTAAGGACGGCCTCTACATCATGGTCGTTTGCACCGTTTCCCATGACATCCCGCACGAGTGAACGGGCCTCCTCTTCGTCTAGATCGGTGAGGTGAGCCCGGTTAGAGACAATCTCGTTGTCCTGTTGGAGGAGAGGGCGGCACGGATCATTCGAGCGAACAGCGGCTGGGCGGATCGATGCGACGACACCGAACGGTGTAGCGGTACTGCGACGCTGAAAGAATTGAAGCGTGGAAACGGTTGTGGAATCGGCCCAGTGAAGGTCGTCCAGAAACAGAATTGTCGGCGTTTGGTTGGCAATGCTATCCAGGAGGAGCGAGAACGCGTCGAAGAGCCTTCGAGGGAGGTTCTTATCCTGGATAGACGGAAGTTCGCCGATGGGTTCTGTGAGCGAGCCGGGCGGCAGGAGGCCTCCGACGACCGTCCGCCAGGGTTCGCCGAGCACAGTCAGGTGCGGCTCGAGATCAATGGCCTGTAGCGCGTCGAGGAGAGGGTTGAGCGCTATGATCCGCTCGAATTCCGCACACCGGGCGTGGAGGCATCGAAATCCGTCAAGATGTGCTGTTCTCCTCAGCTCATCGAGCACGCGTGTTTTTCCGATGCCTGCCTCTCCGGTGATTACCGCGAATCCCGGTCGTCCATTCCGCACGTCGTCGAACAGGGGTATGAGGGCAGCTATCTCGCTGCGGCGCCCTACGAAGTCAGGCGATGGTGCTATTTTTGATGTCTCGGCTTCGGGAAGGGCGCGAACCACCTCGATGATATCCGTGAGCTCCCGATCCGGCTCTTTACGAGGTGGGAGGCTAGAGCAGTACTCAGCGTAGGCGACCTCGGCCGCTCGCACCTGACCGTTGCGACCACGGGCCTCGACAAGCCTTCCGACCCACGGGGCGTCAGACGCATTCAGCAGGACCATCGCTTCCGCCGTGTCTCTGGCCCGTTCCCATGCCCCATCCTTCGCGTGTACTGGCCACGCGGAACGTGCCGCGGATTCGACCGAGCGCCTCCATCCGCGCCACATCTGGATGCGCCAGTCGTCGAAGGGATCGGGCAGACCCTCCAGTGAAGCCGCGACTCCACCTCGAGTCAGGAATCGGGCCGCGTGCCTCAGACGAGATTCGGACAAGGCTGCCCTGAACTCATTAGCGTCGGATGGGACCGTAGATGACGGTTTGATGAAGTCTCGCTCGGTCTTGAAGAGCTCGTATCCGGTTCGCTTTCGCGTTGCGGAGATGAGTTGGCGCAAGCGATGACGGCCGCGCGAATCGAACTCCCCAGCCCACAGGAGTGCTGCGATGGCAGTGCGCGAGGCCCCTCCGGTAGCGAACACGATCGCGGTGAGTGCGGCCTGGAAGGGCGATAGGCGCACAATCCTTCCGCCCTTGGTTACTTCGACCCCACCCAGGATATCAACGCGCTCTGGGGGCGGGCTCATTTTCGCTCGCGACTCTCTCGCTGGCGGCGGCGTGCAGCGGGTCGACGGACCGTAGTCAGGGTGCGCGGCCCTGCACGCATGCCTGAGGGGACCTCTCGTGCGGCTCTCGGTACAAGCCCTCCCGATTTAGCCTCGGCTCTCAACCACGCCTCGAAGACCCATTCCCAGCCGAGATGCTCGCGCACGATGCTCGGACGGGTGCCGATGAGACGCATCATCTGATTGCTTGCGGAGAAGCCGTCCGGATACCCGGCAGCACACGCGATGGAAAAAAGGCTCGCCTCAGAGTTCTGAATCTTGGTCGTCAGTCGGAGGAGTCTCGAGACCTGGAGCCAGTGGGATGGCACCGGTAGTCCTACCGTGGTCAGTCTGCGACCTAGTGCTCGACGGCTCATGTACATCCCACGGGCGAGAGCTTCCACGGTCCGGACACTCTTCGAGAGGTCGACGATCTGTCTCAGGAGGTGTAGAGTGCCTCGGTCTGTGGTCAGGCCACGCCACCTCACGTAGTCGGTCATGTCGGCCGCCAGATCCA
>CALHIO010000228.1 GCA_938030915.1 uncultured Gemmatimonadota bacterium | reverse complement strand
ACCACCCAGGTGCCCCGGACGCTCACCGCGTCGTCGAGCTCGATGTTCGCCCCGTCTACTCGCGCGAAGATCGTCAGACCCCGGGTGAGTCCGTAGCCGAGAAGGATTCCACCGCCGCCACCTGTCGCCCGGTCGGCCTCGCCGGCATGCACCGAGACGCTCCCGACATGAACCCCGAGTGTGAGGCCCTCGGTCGTCGACCTCTGAGCCGCAAGCGGAGACACCGTCGGGAGCCAGAGAAGGGCGAACGGAAGCGAGAAGAGCGCGCTTCGCAGGGAGCGTACCCCGCAGGCGTGCCCCCGTCGGACGGTCACGCCGCCGGATCGGGGTGCCCGTCGCTCCGAACATCTCACCAGAGTGTGACTCCAACCGCGAGCGACATCACGACCCATGTGTACGTGAGATCGAAGCTGACATCGCCCCAGCGAAGCAGGCCGATCGGTTGTGCATAGGGAAGAACAGGTACTCGGCCCGCGAGATCGGCGAACCGGTCGTCGTACCCCCCGACCAGGCCCGTTCTGAAGCCGAACATCGCATCGAAGGGTCCCCACCGCCCCTCGATCCAGGAGCGTTCGAAGGCCACGGCGTATCCGCGCGGGCCGTGCGTCGTGATGAACGATGCCCCGAGGACGCCTTCGTAGACGAGGCCCAGTGCGTTGTTCTGATCCAGCGGCCTGGACCAGTTGAAGACATGAGCCGTGACCATCCCGAGAATCAGTCGGTCATGGGGCGTCTTCCTGGACCACAGCGTGGCCCATCCGCCGCGTGGCCGCTCCTCTGCGAGCGCCGGAACGGTCGAGTCCTGAGCTGCCACCGTCTCGGGTATGCCGGGAATGCCGGAGGCGAGGACGGTGAGGCTGGTGAGAACCGCTGCGCGGGAAAGGATTCGGCGCATCATGGGGGCGGCGTGGATGGACGACGTAACCTCGGCGTTCGGAGGCGAGCGGTGCAAGCGTGCGCGTGGTGGTGGTTGCGGGTCAGCCGACCCACCTTGTCCACCCGCCCCGGCTTCGCTGTCGTGAGCCGGGACGTGGACTCTGGGAGACGCATTCTCGAGGAGTGATCGTGAAACGCGAGATGAGGCATGTCCGGTTCGGCACGACCGTAGCCGCGATCCCCACGGCGTTGCGCAGGCGACCGAGTCCTCGCGTGACGGTACCTGTGGTCGCCCTTCTCGCGCTGGGAGCGTCGGCGTGCCAGCCGGATTTCGATCTCGTTCTGGAGGGTGGGACGGTGATCGACGGAACGGGCTCGGCAGGGATGCGCGCAGACGTCGGGGTCCATGGCGGACGCATCGTTGAGGTCGGAGACCTCTCCGCCCGCTCGGCAGTGGAGCGCGTCGATGTCACAGGGCACGTGGTGGCGCCCGGGTTCATCGACGCCCATACCCACTCCCGCGGTGCGATCTTCGATATCCCGACGGCGGACAACTTCATCCTGCAGGGCGTGACGACGCTCGTGGAGGGCAACGACGGAAGCTCGCCGCTCGATATCGGGTACTGGTACGACTCCCTCACCGCCCACGGCGGTACGGCGCCGAACTTCGCCATGTTCGTCGGACACGGGAGTATCCGGACCGAGGTCCTGGGGCGCGCCGACCGTGCCCCGTCCGCCGACGAGCTCGCCCGCATGCGCGATCTGGTCGAAGAGGCGATGGCCGACGGGGCGCTCGGGCTTTCGACGGGGCTCTTCTACCTTCCGGGGAGCTTCGCGACCACGGAGGAGGCGATCGAGCTGGCTCGGGTCGCGGGGGCCCATGGGGGGATCTACATCTCCCACATGCGCAACGAGGGCGATCGGGTCTTCGAATCGATCGAAGAGACGATCCGGATCGGGCGTGAAGCGGGGATTCCGGTCCAGATGACCCACCACAAGATCGGAGCATGGCGCAACTTCGGTCGGGCGCCCGAATCGATTGCCATGATGGCGGAGGCGCGGGCCGAAGGCGTCGACATCACCTTCGACCAATATCCGTACACGGCCTCGTCCACCTCCCTTTCCGCCATCATCCCTCGATGGGCGCAGGAAGGGGATCGGCTGCCCGAACGACTGGCCGATCCCGCCACGCGGACACGGATCGTCGCGGACATGGTCGAGTGGGTCGAGATGCGATTCGCGAGTGACCCGTCCAAGATCCAGCTGGTGTCGTGTTCGTTCGATGAGGAGGTGGAGGGGGCCTTTCCATCCGACATGGCGGGGATCACGCTCGCCGACATCCTGACCGCTCGCGGGTCGGGAGGAGAGGTCGCTACGGCCGATCTGATTCTCGAAATCGATCAGGCCGGCGGGTGCGGCGCGATCTTCCACTCCTTTGACGAGGGCGACGTACAGACGTTGATGCAGTCCGAGTTCGGCATGATCGGGTCGGACGGCAGTCTGGTGCACTTCGGTCGGGCGAGCCCACATCCGCGCGGCTACGGCACCTTTCCCCGCGTGCTTGGACATTACGCCAGAGATCTGGGCGTGATCAGTGTCGAAGAGGCGGTGCGACGCATGACGTCCGCTCCCGCGGACCGACTCGGATTCGTCGAACGTGGCCGGATCGAGCCGGGGATGATCGCTGACCTGGTCGTCTTCGACCCGGTGACCGTGATCGACCGTGCCACGTTCGACGATCCGCACCAGTACCCGGTCGGAATCCCGCATGTGTTCGTGGCCGGTGAGGCCGTGGTGAGCGAGGGGGACGTGACGGGGGCCCGGCCCGGGGTCGTCCTTCGTGGACGGGGATATCAGAGCCGCTAGGCGTACACGCACTATAACGGACAGACAAGGAGCCAGAGACCATGGATCGTCGTCGTTTCCTCGGGACCGGAGCCGCAGCGGGTGCCGGATTCGCGCTCGGCAGCGGTGCGTGCGCGCCATCGGACACCTCCCCTGGTGGGTCGAATGCCCGGGCGAGCACCGAGATTCCACCCTTCGAGCTCGATGAAGCCACTGTCTCCGAACTTCAGGCGTCGATGGCCTCGGGTGAGCGGAGCGCCCGCTCGATCACAGAGCTTTACCTGGGTCGGATCGAGGCGCTCGACGGTCAGGGCCCCGAACTGCGCTCCATCATCGAGGCGAACCCTGATGCGCTTCAGATCGCGGACGAACTGGACGCGGAGCGGGCGGCGGGTAACGTCCGCGGCCCGCTGCACGGGATCCCGGTGGCCATCAAGGACAACCTCGATACGCACGACGGGATGACGACGACGGCGGGGTCGCTGGCGCTCGAAGGCTCGATCCCGCCTCAGGACTCGTTTCTCGCGGCGAAGCTGCGGGAAGCGGGAGCCATCATCCTTGCGAAGGCGAACATGAGCGAGTGGGCGTACTTCCGCGGGTACCGGGCGACCAGCGGCTGGAGCGCCCGTGGGGGGCAGTGCCGGAATCCGTACGCGCTCAACCGCAATCCGTGCGGATCGAGCTCGGGATCGGGTGTCGCCGTTTCGGCCAATCTCGTTCCGCTGACGATCGGCACCGAGACGGGGGGCTCGATCATGTGTCCCTCGTCGATCAACGGCGTGGTCGGTATCAAGCCGACGGTCGGTCTGTGGAGTCGGTCCGGCGTGATCCCGATCTCGCATTCGCAGGACTCTGCCGGTCCGATGGCGAGAACGGTACGCGACGCGGCCCTGCTGCTCGGGCCTCTTACCGGAGTGGACCCGCGCGACGAGGCGACGAACGCCAGTGCCGGCAACAGCCATACCGACTACACGCGGTTTCTGGATCCCGACGGACTGCGTGGTGCACGGATCGGTGTCGCTCGGAGCTTCCCCTTCCAGGAGCCCCGGGTCTACGACCTCTTCGAGGATGCGCTCGCAGCCATGCGCGACGCGGGTGCGATTCTGGTCGATCCCACGAATCTCGATGCGTCGGCGTGGAACGACCCCCTCTCTCTCGTGCTGCTGGAGTACGAATTCAAGCACGACCTGAATGCATACCTCGCGGCTCTCGGACCGGATGCGCCGGTGAAGAGCCTCGAGGAGGTGATCGCCTTCAACGAGGCGAATGCGGACCTCGAAATGCCGTACTTCGGCCAGGAGCGCCTCTACGATTCTCAGGCGCGCGGACCACTGACCGATCCCGAGTACCTGGAGGCCAAGCGCACCGTGCAGCGGGCGACGCGCGAAGACGGCATCGACCGCCTGATCCGTGAGCACGACCTGGATGCCATTGTGGCGCCGACCCGGGATATCGCGTGGGTGACGGACCATATCGCGGGTGACCGCCTGGACGGGGGAAGCAGCGCGGGGCCGGCGGCGATCGCGGGCTATCCGGATGTCAGCGTGCCGATGGGCTTCATCTCCGGGTTGCCGGTGGGGATCTCGTTCTTCGGAGGCGCGTGGACCGAGCCGACGCTCCTGCGTATCGCCTATGCTTTCGAGCAGGCTACGAACCACCGTCAGGCCCCGACCTTCGCACCTACGCTGGGCTGAGGGCCTGGTGGCGCCTACGTTGACCCTCTTCCGGAACCCCGGTCTTCGCTTCACCAGCAACGCCGAACGAACATGAACGCCACGACCCAGAACACGCTCGCCGACCTCCGATATCACGCACGCGCGGCAACGTTCGCTGTGCTCGCGCTCCTTGCAGCGTGCGGAGGCGCAGGGGACGCCCCGTCCGCCGAGTCCGAAGAGGATCTCGTCGCACGGGCTAGGGGAATTCACGAGCGGGTCATCACGCTCGATACGCACGACGACATCAGCCCCGCCAACTTCACGGCCGAGCGCAACTACACGATGGATCTGGGTAACCAGGTGAACCTCCCGAAGATGGACGCGGGCGGGCTCGATGTCGCCTGGCTGATCGTCTACGTGGGTCAGGGGGACCTGACCGAGGCCGGCTTCGACAACGCGTACGAGCAGGCGATCGCCAAGTTCGACGCGATTCACCGTCTGACGGGAGAGATCGCACCGGATCGGATCGGTCTGGCCCTGACGTCCGAAGACGTTCGTCGCCTCGTGGCAGAGGGCAAGAAGGTCGCGATGATCGGGATCGAAAACGGGTATCCCGTCGGGAACGACATCGGTCGGGTTCGCGAGTTCGCGGAGCGGGGTGGTCGGTACATGTCGCTCGCGCACAACGGTCATAGTCAGCTCTCGGACTCGAACACGGGCGAGCGTGACGACGTGTGGCTCCACGGCGGACTGAGCGACCTGGGACGTGAGGTGGTCGCAGAGATGAACCGCTGGGGGATCATGATCGACGTATCCCACCCGTCGAAGGAGGCGAATCTCGAGTCGATGCAGCTCAGCCGGGCGCCCGTCATCGCGTCCCACTCGGCAGCGCGGACGCTGGGCGAGCACTCCCGGAACATGGATGATGAGCAACTCCTCGCGCTCGCTGAAAACGGTGGAGTGATTCAGACGGTCGCGTTCCGGAGCTATCTGAGCCCCGACAAGAACACGGCGTACAACGAAGCGTCCCAGGCCGTGATACGTGAGGTGGCCGCTGAGATGGGCTTCGAGATGCCAGAGGGTGGACAGCGCGCGGTGTTTCGCCAGATGCAGGGCATGAGCGAGGCCGATCAGGATGCGTTCATGCAGCAGTATCAGGCGGTACAGGCTGCAGCCGAGACCCGCATGGCCGAAATGGAGGATATGCCCGAGCCGGTGAGCGTCGCCGACCTCGTCGATCACATCGACTACCTCGTGGAGCTGATCGGGCTCGAGCACGTCGGCATCAGCTCCGACTTCGACGGGGGTGGGGGCGTCACCGGCTGGAACGACGCCTCCGAGACCTTCAACGTGACCCTCGAGCTCGTCCGTCGCGGATACACGGAAGAGGAAATCGGCCTGCTGTGGAGCGGCAACCTCCTTCGCGTGCTGGACGAGGTCCAGGAGGTCGCGGCCGAGATGCAGGCTGCCGGCTGATGCGGACGTCGCGTGCGGTTACGGGCGTGGCGTTGGTCGCGCTTGCCCTCGTCGTCGCTCCGCGTCCGTCGGCCGCGCAGGTATCGGTCCCGACCGACGAGGTCGATCCGATGTCCGACTATGCGGACGACTACCTCGCCACCTACTCCATCATCGCGCTGGATCGTGCGACCGGTCAGCTCGGCATGGGTGTGCAGTCGAAGGCGTTCGGTGCGGGGAACCGTGCGATGACGGCGAAGGGCGGGGTCGCGATGGTGGCCCATCAGGCGTCGGCCAACCCGATGTACGGGCCGATGAGCATCGAACTCATCGAGCGGGGATATTCGCCGGAGGAGGCGCTCGATCAGCTGGTCCGGGGTGACGAGGGTCGAGACCGTCGCCAGAATGCGATCATCGACATCGATGGCCGTACCGCGGCGTGGACCGGTGAGAGCACCAATGCGTGGGCTGGGCATCACTGTGGGGTCGACTACTGTGCGCAGGGCAACATCCTGGCCGGACCGGAGGTCGTCGACGCGATGGTGGCCTCGTTCGAATCATCCTCGGGTCCTCTTGCGGAGCGCCTCATGGATGCACTCGATGCTGCGCAGGCGGCCGGGGGAGATGCCCGGGGCATGCAGTCCGGTGCGATTCTCGTCGTGGCACCACGCGTTCGGGGTGCCTTTCACGATCGGGTGGTCGACATTCGGGTCGATGATCATGAAACGCCGCTCGCCGAGCTGCGCCGAATCCTCGATCTTCAGCGCTCCGGGGAGATGCTGCGTGAGATCAATCCGTTGCTCGAGGCTGGAGACCTGGAGGACGCACTCGAGCAGGCACGGGCGGCGGTCGACAAATCTCCACGGAACGACAACGCGTACGTCGCCATGGCGAATGTGCAGCTGCACATGGGTGATCGTGACGGAGCGATGAATGCTTTGCGTCGAGCCGTGCGCCTGAACCCGGGGCGTCGCACGACGCTGCCGCGTGACCGTAACTTCACCGCCATCCATCAGGATGCCGATTTCCTGCGCCTGATCGGTTAGGCTCAGCGACCATTCACCCTCTCCCCTCTCCGATGTCAGAAATCATCGACCGCCTCAATGCGGCGCTCACTGATGTCGCGGCAGACGACCAGCGCCTCCTGATGCTTCAGATCGGGGGCGTTGAAGGCGAGGTCAGCGAACTCATCGTCGTGCAGAACTTCTTCGGCATTCTCGAGGAGCGGTTTGGGCGCTGATCAGAGCGCCGATGTGAGATGAGGACGTTGTGATGGCGTAATCAGTGGCCCCTGGGCCGCTTGGCTTCGAGTGGAGCGCGGGTGTCAGGCCCGCCTGGATACCGTGGAGAAGGACCGATGACGATGACGAGATGGGTTGGAGTGATCGCGGTCGCACTGGCGATCGTCACTCCCGTGGCGCATGCGCAGGAACGTCCCACGCTCACCGAAGACGACTACGACCAGTGGGAGCGCCTCGGTGGTGCGACTCTGTCCCCGAATGGCGCGTGGATGGCCGTGTCGATCAGTCGGGTCAGCGACGAGGGCGAACTCCGCATCCACAGCACGACATCCGACTCGCTCGTCGTCGTTCCGTTCGGCTCGCGAGCGGCGTTCAGCCCCGACAATCGTTGGGTCGCTTACTCGATCGGAGTGTCGGAGGAGGAGCGAGAAGCCGCCGAAGAGAGGGAGCAGCGGGTTTATGACAAGCTCGGCCTGCTGAATCTGGCGACGGGTGAGCAGACCACCCGCGACGACTTCGCCTCCTTCGCGTTCTCCGACGACGGTCGTTACCTGGCCTTGCGGCGCTACAAGCCCGAGGACAAGGAAAGCGACGGCGTGGACGTCGTGGTGCACGATCTGGCCGCGGGCACGGACATGAGCTTCGGAAACGTCTCGGAGATGGCGTGGCAGGAGGACGGAACGCTACTCGCGATGACGACGGATGCCGATGGTCAGGTCGGCAACGGGGTCACCGTGTACGACCCGGCAAGCGGACGCATCCGGTCTCTCGACACCGATCAGGCGACGTATCGCCATCTCGCGTGGCGCGAGGACTCGTCGGACCTCGTCGTCTACAGGACTTTCATCGACGAGGCCTTCGAGGACACCGCACACGTTGCGATGGTGTGGCGCGATCTCGAACAGGATCAGCTCCGCCGATTTGCGCTCTCCACGGAGACGAATAACGCCTTCCCGGCCTCGATGCGGATCGTCGAGTTCCGTGAACCGACGTGGTCGGAGGACGGTGAAACGCTCTTCGTCGGGATTCAGGAGCGACGTCCGGCACCTCCCTCCTGCAATGACGACGAGTCCGAAGACCCAGAGCAGGGGGAGGGGAGCAGTGAGGCGTGCGAGGATGATGATGAGGCACCCGGTGTAGAGATCTGGCACACGCTCGACCGTGACCCGGTGCCCCAGCAGCGGGTCCGCGAGCGACAGTTGCGGCGCGTGAATTACCTCTCCGCCTGGAACGTCGAGTCCGGAGGCTTCGTGCAACTCGGCGATGACCTCACGGAGGTGACGAGCCTCGTCCATGGTGGCGCGTACGTGATCGGACGCGACGAAACGCCGTACGACGAGCACGCGATGTTCCGCCAGCAGTTCTCGGATCTCTATGCCATCGATGTCGAAACCGGGGCGAAGTCCCGCGTGAGCGACCGCATGGAGGGGGCCGCGGTGTCCAACCCGAATGGCCGTTACATCGTCTGGTTCTCGGGCGACGACTGGTACGCCTACGATCTCGACGGCGCGTCGACGCGGAACATCACCGAAGGGGTCGCGACCTCCTTTGTGGATCTGGACGTCACACCGACCCGGGAGCAGATGCCGTCCTTCGGGATCGCGGGCTGGACGGAGGATGGCCGTAGCGTCCTGCTCAACGACGAGTGGGATGTGTGGCGCGTGTCGCTGGACGGGTCGGGTGGGGAGGCTCTGACCAACGGGTCTTCCGAAAGCATCCGGTACAGGATCGCGAGCGGCGATCTGGATGGTGACGATGACGGCATCGGCTCGGACGAGATGGTCTACTACTCCGTCTACAGCGAGTGGACGAAAGAGGCCGGATTCGCGGGCGCGGAGCTCGGAGATGAGCCCGAGATGCTGGTTTGGGAAGACAAGATGTTCGGGGGCTTCTTCACGCCGTTCATGAAGGCCGAGGACGCCGACGCATTCGCGTTCCGTATGGAGAGCTACGGCGACTCCCCCGACTACTTCGTCGCCGGACCGGACCTCGACGATCCGCGTCAGGTGACGAACACGAACCCCTTCCACGACGACTACGCGTGGGGTCGGGTCGAACTCGTCGAATACGAGAACGAGTGGGGCCGTCGGCTTCAGGGCGTGCTGACGTATCCCGCGAACTACGATCCGTCGCAGTCGTACCCGATGATCGTCTATCACTACGAGCTGCTCTCGCAGGGGATGCATCAGTATCAGATCCCGGATCCGACGCAGTACTACAACCAGCAGATCTGGAGCCAGAACGGGTACTTCGTGCTGCGACCCGACGTGGTGTACCGGGACCGTCGACCCGGTCAGTCCAATGTGGAGACGCTCCGTCCAGCGGTCGCGGCTGCCCTGGCTCAGGCACCGGCGGTGGACGGCGAACGAGTCGGTCTGATCGGTCACTCCTGGGGTGGGTACCAGACGACGTACTTCGTCACGCAGGACGACCTCTTCGCGTCCGCTGTGGCGGGTGCGCCGCTCACCAACCTGATGAGCATGTACCTGTCGTTTTACTGGAACAGCGGGGGCACGGACGCCCGCATCTTCGAGATCAGTCAGGGGCGCATGCAGGTGCCGTGGTGGGAGGACTGGGATTCGTACGAGGCGAACTCACCGATCCACCACATTCAGAACATGGAGACCCCACTCCTCATGATGTTCGGTACGAACGACGGTGCGGTCGAGTACAACCAGGGTGTCGAGTTCTACAACGCGGCCCGGCGGCTCGGAAAGCAGATGGTCATGCTCTCCTATGACGGTGAGAACCACGGTCTGGCGCGCGAACCGAACCAGCTCGACTACCAGCGCCGCATCATGCAGTGGTTCGGGCACTATCTGAAGGGCGAGCCCGCTCCGGACTGGATCTCGACAGGGGTGCCGTACATCACCCAGAAGGACCGGTTGAACGCGAAACGACCGATCGGTTGATCCAACGACCCGACCCGGGGGCGGAATCCTCCCCCCCCGGTCGGGTTCGTTACGGCGTGAGGGGTGGAACGCCGAGTCGTGTTTCGGGCGTGCCGAGGAGCCGTTCGATGGCCAGGGCGACGCCGAGCACCGCCTCGTCTTCGCCGTGGCGCCCGACGATCTGCAGTCCGACCGGCATTCCCGATCGGTCGAGACCGACGGGCACGCTGACCGCGCACAGCTCAAGCAGATTGACGGGGCACGTCGGCCGCAGCGTCGCGTAGTTGACCTCCGCGTACGCGTCCAGGTCATCCGCGAGCCCTTCGACCGGGGGCGGGGTGAGAAGATTCGAGGGCAGCACGAGGACGTCGCAGTCTCCGAACGTCATGCCCGAGAGGGCCGCGAGGCGCCGCTGCTGTTCGATCGCTTCCCGGTACGCGGCGCTGTCGAGCGGCATCGGGTTCTCGATCCGATGTCCAACCGTCGGGTGCAGGAGATCGATGGCACCGGGCAGCTGAGCCTGAAGAAACGCATGGACCTCGGCTTTGCCGATGCCGCCGGACATGTACAGATCCACCGCGTCGTCGATGATCGTCGTGACGATTGGCTTCAGCGTCGCTCCCGAGGCCTCGATCTCCTTGAGGGCGTTCTCCAGCACCTCTCGGATATCGGGCGGACAGGCGTCCCAGATCGCGCATTCCGGGATCCCCACGATGAGTCTTTCTACGGACGATGCACGCAGGGCGTCCAGCAGAGCTGAGGGGTCGCCGTAGTCGGGGGCCACCGCACCGAAGAACCACACGCTGTCTTCCACAGTGCGGGTCAGGGCGCCTACCGTGTCGAAGGTGCTGCTCAACGGCACCACGCCATCCGTCGGCCACCGTCCTCGGGTTGTCTTGTGGCCGACGACACCGGTGAAGGCAGCGGGGATCCGGATCGACCCTCCGGTATCCGACCCGAGGGCGATCATGGCTGAGCGCTCCCACAGACTGACACCGGCACCGCAGGACGAACCGCCGGGAATCCTAGCGGTGGCAGGATCCCAGGGGTTACGCGGTGTGCCCCAGTGCGGATTGATGCCCACGCCGCCGTACGCGAACTCCACCGTGTGCGTCTTACCTGTGATGACTGCACCGGCGGCACGGGCTCGCGTGACCAGCCAGGCGTCGTCGGCCCACGGGTCGTCGGGGAGTTGCCGAGCGGAGCCGGCGAAGGTCGGGCATCCGTCGACCCCGTAAATGTCCTTCACTGAAACGGGGATCCCGCAGAGTGGCGGAGCGTGGTCGGTGTGGTCGTTCGCGGCTCGATCGAGGACCACGTCGGCAGCCTCAGCCTGTCGCAGGGCGCCTTTTTCGTCGAAGCTTCGATACGCGTGAAGCGTGTCGCCGAGCGCGTGGTGGCGCGTGATCGCCGCTTCTACGAGATCCACCGACGTCACATCCCTTCGCCGAAGAGCGGACGTCGCCTCTCGGAGCGTCGCGCGCAGCATCCGCTCGGCGGCGGACATGGTCATTACCGGTAGTTTCCGAACATCAGCTCGACGCCGTAGTCGCGCGGCTTCAGGAAGGCGATGACGGCCTGCAACTCGTCACGGGAGCCCGAGGTCACCCGAAGCTCGTCGCCCTGGATCTGCACCTGCATCTTCTTGAACCCGTTTTCCTTGATGTCCTTGGAGATCTTCTTGGCAGTCTCCTGATCGATGCCCGCCTTGAAGCCCATGGTCATGCGGGCGCGCCCGAGGGAGCCGATGTCGACATTGCCCTCGTCGATGTTCTTCAAGGGCACCTCTCGTCGGCTGAGCTTCTCACGCAGAACCTTCACCAGCTGATCGAGCCGGAACGGGTCGTCGGCCTCGAGCTTGACCACTCCGGCAACCCGATCGAAGTCGAGTTCGCACGTCGTGCCTTTGAAATCGTAGCGCGTCTGCGTCTCCTTGATCGCCTGGTTCACGGCGTTGTCGACCTCCTGGAAGTCGACCGAGGTCGTGATGTCGAAGGACTGCTTCTTGGCCATGCCGAGTGAGATCTCCCGTCCACGCCGGATGTGTCTGTACCTCCCTGAGCGGTCCGGCGATCAGTGCCGCATCCGGGAGCATCGTACCGTCATTCGTCTGGGTGCGTGACCGGAATTTCCCGGAACGCCGTCGGCACGATATCTGAAAAGTACGTCATCCGGCGTGAGTCGGAATCTGGACGGCCCGAGCCACCGCGATTCGGTGCAGATTTTCGTTGCGTCGGGCGGAAAATGGACTCTTCTTTCCGTTAACACTCGATTTCCTCTCGACGGAGACGTTCCATGCGTCGTTTTGCCTTTGCTCTCTCTGCGGTCCTCGCGCTCGCCATCATGGCGGTGCCGGCGGAGGCGCAGCTCAATTTCGGTGGACATGTTGCCCTGATCACGGGCCTCGACGACATCGCCACGGACGTCGAGAATCCACTCAACAGCACCTTCGGTGTCGGCGGCCGGGTCGGCTTCGAGCCTCCCCTCAGCCCGATCGGCGTCTACGGCTCGGTGACGTACTACTTCCCCTCCGAAGGGGACGTGAACTACTGGACGGGCTCGATCTTCGGCAAGCTCGGTCTTCCGCTTCCCGTCGTCTCGCCGTACGCGGTGGTCGGCCTGCAGCGTCGCGCATCGAGCGTCGGGAGCCTGGACTCAGCTGAGAACGGCTTCTTCGCGGGCGTCGGTGTCTCTCTCAGCTCGCTCTTCATCGAAGGCACGATGGAGTTCAACGACGAGGCAATTTCGAACGTCAACAACAGCCCGATCGTCCTCAAGGGCGGGTTCATGATCGGCTAATGACGACATGAGGTAGTCGTGCATTCAGTACGGTACCTTTCAGGCGGGAGGCAGCCCTGGGCTGCCTCCCGCTTCGTCGTTCTCGGCGCTCGGTTCGGCACGGCTCAGCGGGGACTCATGGCATGGACACGGTTGATCGGCGTCGGCCTCATGATCGGGCTCGTCCAGAGCGTGATCGTCCCGCCGCTGACGGCACAGGTCCGGTGTCCGGGAGGTGTGATCAGCGAGATCGTCTTCGAGATCCAAAAGCCTCTGGGTTCGGATGGCACCTCGTCGCGGACGTTGGGGTGGGTCTTCAATACGTTGAACTTCGTCCACGTTCGAACGCACGAGCAGGTCGTACGGTGGGAGTTGCACTTTGATCAGGGCGATTGCCTCGATCCGGCCCTGATCGAAGAGTCCGAGCGTTCACTCCGAAGTCTCCGATACGTATCCGAAGCCGAGATCGACCCGGAGTCTCTGGGTGCGGGACGGCATCGGGTTCACGTCCGACTTCGCGACGCGTGGCCTCTCTCTGGTGGTGTGGGCCTCTCCTTCGACCAAGGTGTTGCCCTCACGGGGATCAGCGTGAACCACCGCAACGTGCTCGGCACCGGGACTCGCCTCGGCCTCTTCCGGAACGTCTACCGGGAGAGACGCCGGGTGGGTCTCATCGTCCGGCAACCCAACCTCTTCGGCTCGCGGATCGACGGAACCCTCCAACGAGGAAGAACAAGGTCCGGGGAGTTCTTCAGCGAGTCGCTCGTCCGGCCGTTCTCGGGAGAATTCGGGGTTGGCGCGTTCCGGCAGGTCGCGAGGAAGCGTGACGACTATTTCTCCTACTCGGTCGACCCTTCGACCGGGTATTCGCAGGCGCTTCTGCGCTTCGAGGAGGAACGCTACGAGGTCTCGGTGCAACGGCGCTGGGGGGACGAGCGAAGCGCGCGCCTGGTCACGGGGCTGGGACTCTCACGCGAAGAGATTCGGTTCCCGTTCGACGAAGCCGGCTTCGTTCTCATCGTGGACGATGCCTTCGACGAGCCACTGGCCGCGACGGGACCGTTCCCGACCGAGATCCGTCGACAGGTTCGTGACCATGCCGCGAGCCGGGTCACCTTCACCCTCGGGCTCCGAGGCCTGACGTTCGGCAGCGTCATGGGCCTCGATGCGCTCGAGGCCCCGCAGGACGTGTTCACCGGGGGCGCACTGACGCTGACCGCAGCCCCTACGATTTCGAGTGGTGACGAACCAGCCGATGTGTATCTGCGTGCTCAGGGAGCATGGGGAGCTCGGAGCGCCCACACCTACCTCCGGCTATGGGGTGACCTGCAGACCCGGCACGTGGGTTCGGAGCCCAGCGGTACGCCGTCGGGGGGACCCGCCGGCTGGCGTGACCTGATCTACGAGCTTCACGGGAGTGGGTACTGGCTCCCCTCCGCAGGCACGCGGCTCTTTACTCGAGTGTCGTACACGGCAGGCTACAGCCTCGACCGACCATTCCAGCTCACGCTGGGTGGCCGGGAAGCGATTCGGGGCTACAACGACGATGCGTATCCGGCGGCGCGGCGTTTCCTCGCAACGGTCGAACAGCGGTTTCCTCTGCGTGCGGTGAGCACGGGATGGGCGGACGTCGGGGTCGCATTCTTTGCAGACGTCGGACGCGGCTGGGCCGGTGCGGTACCCTTCGGACGGGATTCGGGGTGGCGGGCAGGGGCCGGAGCGGGGCTGCGGTTTGGATTGCCCGCGGGCGCTTCGAATGTCGTTCGGCTCGACGTCGGCCTCCCGATGACGGGAGAGCGGGAGGAGCAGGGGGTGTTGTTCCGAGTGTACACGGAGTTGTTCGGCTTGCTCGATCGACGTTCGTGGCCGACGCAGGTTGAGCGCAGCCGTTGGTACGGTACGGACCCGGACCTGACAAGGCGGCCGTACAACCCACTGGCGGGCAATTGACAACCCGATCTCCCGCGCCGCCGTGCAACCGGTCCGGAGGTGGACGTCCTATCCTGAAAAGGAGGTCGTCATGGCGTACAGTCTGATAGTCCGACGGAAGCTCATCGTGCTCACCCTGATGCTGGTGGGGGGTGCGTGCGCGTCGGGCACAACGGCAGCGCCGCCTGAACCGTTCGCGGGGAATCTGGACGAGGTTCTCACGATTACGGTCCGGAACCAGCAACTGGAGGAGGCCAGGGTCTATCTCTGGGTGGACGGTCAGAGGCAGCGTCTGGGCTCGGTTCGGGCCGGGGCGGCCGAGGTGTTTCATCACCCGTTGGATCAGATCCGTACCGTCCAGATGGAGTTCGATATTACCCTTGGGCCGCAGTGCATCACTCAGGGTGTGTCCTTGGGACCGGGTGATGACGTCGAAGCTACGATTCCCAGTCAGCTGGTCGCGTTCGCAGGGGCGTGCCGATAGACCTCCGGAGATTCACGATCGTCTCGAATTCACGTGCGGCCCGGCTCTCCATCACGATGCTCGCGGCGTTGGTTGCATGCACCGCTGAGGAGGATACGGATCGGAATACCCCGGGGGTGACGGAGGACGCGGGATCCGAGACGACGCCTGCGGAGGGTGTGACGCGGGGCGTGCTCGTGATGGGGCCCGAGGTCCGGACCCTGACGCCATGCGGCGAGCCAACCGAGCTTTGGGTGATCCCCGTCGAGTCCGTTCAGCGCGCGTACGATGCGCTCGCGCCTGAGGCTTATGCACCCGTCTTCGTCGAGGTGCGGGGCCGCCGTGAGCCGGCACCGTCCGCCGGGTTCGGTGCCGATTATGCGGGCCAGCTGCGTTTGTCGACGTTGTTGCGTGCGGAATCGGCGAGCGAGGGCTTCGGGTGTCGGGAGGACGTGGACGGGTTCGCGTTCAAGGCGACGGGGCAGGAGCCATTCTGGCATGTACGTGTGCTCTCCGATCGCATCACGCTCGCGACGATGGAGATCCCTTCGACCATCTTCGCTGGAAGCGCTCCGATCCCGACGGACAGTGGTTGGAGGTTCGAGTCCGTATCGACAGGACCCGAGACCGTCGAGCTTCGTCTCGAGATACGGCGCGGACCATGTACGGATGCCATGGCTGGCTCCGTATACACGTGGGAGGCCACGCTCGACGTCGGCGGAGAAGTGCGGCGGGGTTGTGCCTGGGAAGGCGCCCTCGCCCCCGGTCGCGATGGCTCGTACTCGATCACGGGTTGAACCAGGAGACATGTCGGCGATGACTCAGGCACATCGATGTGGAACGCTGCTGCTTCTTTCCATGATCCTCACGTCCTGCGGGACCGGGGCGGACGAGTCGGGGTCGGGCAGCCCGGGCGGGACGGTCCCGGGGGAGGGCCGGTCCGACGGACCCGAGCTCTCCGATCACTCGTGGCGGCTCACCGTCATCGACATGTCCGACGGAGAGGATGTCGAGCTGTCGGCGGAGCGTGCGCCGGTCGTCGTCTTTTCGGAGGAGGCGAATCCGACGGGTTCGCGGCTGATGAACGGATCGACGGGATGCAACAACTTCAACGCCACGTATGACGCCGGCCGAGGCGGGCGACTGGCCGTCAGCGCCGCGGTTATGACCAGGATGGCTTGCGCGGAGGACGTGATGCGCGTCGAGCGGTTCTTCATGATCGGTCTGGAGAGTGCCCGCACGTACCGGATCGGTGAAGAGGGCCTCATCATCGATTTCGGCGGCGGAGTGCTGCACTTCGTCGTCGACGATGGGCGAGCTGAGCCCGCCGGTTGAGGTGCTGTCCTCGGGGGCTTGGCCGCCGCATCGTGCCGGGAGCTGCTCTGGTCTGCCTGCTCGTCACCGCCGCATGCTATCCGGGCCAGATCGAGGGAGTGGATGAGCCCGACGTCGTCCTGACGGTGTTCGACCCCTCCGCGGCGTTCGGTTCATTCGTGACGTACGCGATGCCGGACACGGTGATCGAGGTCGACGCGCCGGGTACGGACGTTCTACCGACCCCGGAGCTCGACCAGCAGGTTCTGGATGCGGTTGCGACAGAGTTTGCCGCGCTCGGCTACACCCGCGTGACTCCGGAAGCGACCACAGCACCGGATCTCATCGTGCTCCTTTCGGTAAGCGCGTCGGAGGCGCCGCTCTGGACCGACGATCCCTGGTGGGCGCTCTGGGGCTGGTTTTCAGGATGGTCGTCGTGGTACCCAGCCTGGGGCGCAGACTGGGTACTCCGCTATCCGTGGGCGGAGTCGTATCCGGGTGTGCGCCGGCCGGGCACGCTCCTCATCACGATGATCGACCCCGATCATTCGGGGTCCGAACCCCAATCCATCCCGGTCATCTGGGCAAGCGCGCTCGACGGGCTGTACACGGGAAGCGAGGCCAGCGTGGTCTCCCGGTTTCAGAGTCTGGTCCGGCAGGCCTTCGAACAGTCGCCGTACCTGCATCCGGATCGACCATGAACGATCGCAGCGCATTCGTGTGGATGACGGTGGGTTTGGCTCTGCTCGGACTCGCATCACCCTTGAGTGCGCAGCGGGCGGGGATGTGGACCTTCAACGGGCAGTACTCGACGGTTCTGCCGATCGGCGATCTGACCCGGTCGTTCACCGACGGCTTTTCCTGGCGCGGAGGAACCATCGATGTCGAGAGGGGAGCGACGGACCGGCTGTCGATCGGGGCCTCGGTCGGATGGCACCTCCTTTCCGAGCAGAACGCCACGACGAGCCTCCTTCCGGATGCTGCTCTCAGTGGTACGGCACTCCGTCACGTGAACTCGGTGCCGCTGCTCGTCTCGGGAACGGTCACACTCGGCTCGCCCGGCCGGGTGCGACCCTTCTTTGGCGCAGGTGGTGGTCTGGTCTGGGTCGAAAACCGAACGGAGGCGGGCCCGTTCGTGCTGGAGGATACGAATTGGCACCGCGGAGCCATGGGAGAAGTCGGCGTCCAGATCCCCCGTGCCCGCAGCGCCACGATCACGATCGCAGCTCGATACCAACGAGCGTCGGAGGTGAACGGCGTCGAGCGGGAATACGTGACCTTCTCGTTGGGGTACCTGCTCGGCGGGTGACTCAGATCCGCGCTTGGACCGTGTAGAGCTGGTGGTATCGACCTTTCATCCCCATGAGAACGTCGTGGCGCCCGCGCTCCACGACCTCGCCTCCCTCGAGTACCAGGATCAGGTCGGCTCGCTGGATCGTGGTCAGGCGGTGGGCGATCACGATCGTCGTTCGATCTCTCAGTAGATCGTCCAGACTCGCCTGGATCAGCGCTTCGCTCTCGGTATCCAGCGATGACGTCGCCTCGTCGAGCAGAAGGATGCGCGGGTCCGCGAGCAGCGCTCGTGCGATCGTGACGCGCTGCCGCTGTCCACCCGACAGCTTCACGCCACGCTCCCCGATGACCGTCTCGAGCTTGTCTGGAAAGCGATCGGAGAACTCGGTCACGTAGGCCTTTTGAGCTGCATCGTCGATCTCCGCATCGGTGGCCGAGGGGCGGGCGAAGCGAAGATTCTCCCGGATCGTGCCATCGAAGAGGAAATCATCCTGAAAGACGAGTCCCAGCTGCTTCCGGTAGCTGGCGAGCTTCACGGTGCGCAGGTCGACGCCATCGACCACGACACGACCCGTGTCCGGCGTCAGGAACGACGCTGCCAGCCCGGCCATCGTCGACTTTCCCGATCCCGAACTTCCCACCAGGGCCACCACCATGCCCGGTCTCGCTTCGAAGGAGACGCCCCGGAGAACGGGCTTGTCGTCCTCGTACTGGAAGCGGACGTCGTCGAAGACGATGTGGCCGCGGACGGGAGGCATGATCTCCGTGCGAGCCGGATCATCGTCTTCACGGGGCCATCCAAGCAGCTCCGACGTGCGATCGAGGCCTGCAAATGCCTCGGTCATCTGTGTCCCGATGTTCGCCATCTGGAGGACTGGCGCGATCATGAAGCCGAGGAAGAGGATGAAGGAGACCAGGTCGCCGGCGGTCAATTGCCCTTCTCCGATGAGCCAGCTCCCGTACCCGAGAATGAGCACGCTGGCCATTCCCATGAAGAAGGTCCCGAGGCTCGTCACGAGGCTCGAGGTCGTGAGCGTCGTCTTCACGTTGTTGAAGATCCGCATCACGCCCTCGAGGAAGATCTCTCCCTCCTTCTCGATCGCGTGAAAGCCCTTGATCACCCGGATACCGCCGAGCGCCTCGGTCAGGCGGCCTGTGACGTCCGCGCGGATCTTTCCTCGCTCGCGAAACGCGGGCCGAAGGGTCTGGAACGCTCGGGTCGACACGAAGCCGAATGCCGCGAGCGGGACCAGCGCGATCACGGTCATGATCGCGTTGATGCGCACCAGGAACGTGAATGCCACGATGGCCGTCACCGTCCCCCCGACGAGCTGCACGAGACCGGTGCCCACCAGGTTTCTGACGCCTTCGACATCATCCATGATGCGAGAGACGAGTTCCCCGGACTTCGTGTTGTCGAAGACATGAACGGGAAGCTGAAGCACGTGCTTCTGCACCTGAGCGCGCAGGCTTGCGATGAGGTGCTGGGCCTCGACGCTCAGCAGCATGGTCAGCGAGTATGACGTCGAAGCCTGAAGGACGATCGCCAACGCGACGGCTCCGAGAACGACGTTCGCCTCCGGGACCGAGGTGAGCCCGAGCGGGTCGCTCCCGGTGCCGGACGTGCTCGGTAGCGCGCCGTCGATCAAATACTTCGATGCCGCGGGCAAAACCAGGCCCGACAGGCGATTGAGCAGGATGAGGATCAGGCCGAGCCCGATCAGTTTCTTTCGTGGCCAGATGATCTCTTCGAAGGCGTGCCGAAGGCTGGCGCCGGAGATCTTCTTCTTTGGTTTCGACATGATCGCAGAAGATAAACGATCGGTGGCCCTTTGCGGATGAAGCAGGGTACCCTACCGTCTTTCCTCTCATTCACGGACTCCTTGGAGACCTTGTGCTCGCGGTTCGTCGCTTCTCGCTCCTTCTCGTGACTCCGCTGCTTTCGGCGTGCGCCGGCGGTACCCTGCTGGGGTTCGAGATCGGTGACATTGGCGGGCTGTGGACCGCCTCCGCGTACGAATTCGTGAGCAACACGACGTCTACCGACCGGGTGGATATCATCGATCGTGACGGCGCCTTCTTCACACTTTCGGTCGACGACGGCGTGCAGCCACCCGTGGTCGGTTCGACCCTCGACGACGGAACCGGTTCGCGCACGAACCGGTCGGGAACGGTCGACATCAAGGACGGACTGATCACGCTCGGTGAGGACAGCTTCGCGGTCATCCACGATGGGAATCGGATGACGCTCACGAACGAGGATGGTGTGTTCGATTTCGGCAGTGGCACCGTTTCGGTGACCGTCGTGATCACCCTCGATCGCCTCTGATACGCGTCGAGCCCGGGAGCGCGGCGGGGCCCCTTGGGTGTGCTTCCCGGCCCGTGTAGGTTAGCCGTTCCTCGCGCAGCACCCCGGCGCTCCTGCACGGGCGCTGCGCCCTCGGCAGCATCGATCAGCCGGCGGAATTCCGCCCCGTAGTCATGGCGAACGAAGAGAAGGACGGGTACGTACCCACCGCGGTGGAAGAGAAGTGGCAGCGGCTCTGGGAGGAGCGCGGCACCAACACGCACACGCGTGAGGAGTTGGAGAACGCGGAGGATCCGTTCTACAACCTCATGATGTTCCCGTATCCCTCGGCGGAGGGGCTGCATGTGGGCAACATCTACGCGTTCACCGGGGCGGATGTGCACGGTCGCTACCAGCGTTTGCTGGGCAAGACCGTGTTCGAGCCGATGGGCTTCGACGCGTTCGGGATTCACTCGGAAAATTTCGCGCTGAAGATCGGCACGCACCCGATGGATCTGATTCCGTCGAACGTGAAGAACTTCACGCGTCAGTTGCGTCGCATCGGGGGAATGTTCGACTGGAAACATTCGGTCGACACCACGGATCCGTCGTACTACAAGTGGACCCAATGGATCTTCCTGCAATTCTTCAAGGCGGGACTGGCCGAACGTAAAGAAGCTCCGGTCAACTGGTGCCCGTCATGCATGACGGTGCTTGCGAACGAGCAGGTGATCGGAGGGGAGTGCGAGCGTTGCGGAACGCCGGTCGAGCAGAGACGGATCGCTCAGTGGTTCTTCCGGATCACCGACTACGCGCAGCGACTCCTCGACAACCTGGATCATATCGACTGGTCCGACACGACACTCAAGGCTCAGAAGAACTGGATCGGTCGGAGCACGGGCGCGCAGCTGCACTTTCCGGTGATCGATGCCGAGGGCAATGAGACCGGCACGAGAATCGAGGTGTACACGACTCGGCCGGACACGGTATTCGGCGCGACCTACGTCGTGTTGTCCCCCGAGCATCCCCTGGTCGAGGTCGTGACCCAGGACGGTCTGCGCGCCCCGGTGTACGCCTACGTCGACAACGCCGGCAAGAAGGATCTGGTGGCTCGGCAGAAAGCCGACAAGACGAAGACGGGTGTGCCCACGGGCGGGTACTGCCGGAATCCGGCGACCGGAGAGCGGATCCCGATCTGGGTCGCGGACTATGTGCTCATGGAGTACGGAACGGGTGCCATCATGGCGGTGCCCGGTCACGACACGCGCGACTTCGAATTCGCCGAGCAGTTCGAGCTACCGATCGTACGTGTCGTCGCAGGGCCCGACGATGAAGGTGACGCGCCGCTGGAAGAAGCCTACGTCGGCCCCGGACGCCTGGTGAACTCGGGAGAGTTCTCCGGCACGGACGTGTCGGAGTCCGTCGAGGTGATCACGGCGTGGGCTGCGGAGCAGGGATGGGGGGAGGCGAAGGTCAATTTCCGTCTGCATGACTGGTGCATTTCGCGCCAACGGTACTGGGGCCCCCCGATTCCGATCGTCCACTGCGATGCCTGTGGTCCGGTCGCGGTGCCCGAGTCCGAGCTCCCGGTTGTGCTACCCCGTGTGGAGGACTTCAAGCCGGATGATTCGGGCGTGAGCCCGCTCGCCCGAGTGAAGGAGTGGTATCAGACCCAGTGTCCGGAGTGTGGCGCCGAAGCGCGTCGGGAGACGGACGTGTCCGACACGTTCCTCGATTCGGGCTGGTACTTCATCCGCTACCCCTCCACAGACTTCGACGACACGCCATTCGACAAGGCGATCACGAGTCGCTGGTTACCGGTGGATACGTACATCGGTGGCAACGAGCATGCGGTCCTGCACCTCCTGTATTCGAGGTTCATCACGATGGTGCTCAAGGACCTCGGGCACGTCGACTTCGAGGAGCCGTACGACGTCTTCAGGGCGCACGGACTCATCATCGCCGATGGCGCGAAGATGTCGAAGAGCAAAGGCAACGTGATCGTACCCGACCCGATCATCGAAGAATTCGGAGCCGACACGTTCCGCACGTACCTGATGTTCCTCGGTCCCTTCGAGGAAGGTGGAGACTATCGCCCGCAGGGCATTCAGGGTCCGTTCGGCTTCCTGCACCGGTTGTGGGATACCGTTCTGTCGGCGGGTGATGGTGATGCGGATCCGGATGTCGAACGGAAGGTCCATCAGACGATCCGTCAGGTCACCGAGCAGATTCCGACGCTGGGCTACAACACCGCGATCGCGGCGATGATGGAATGCCTGAACGTGATTCGATCGGGTGGACGACCGGCCGCGCGCGCGGAGGTCGAGCCGCTGGTGGTCATGGTGGCCCCCTTCGCACCCCACATGGCCGAGGAGTTGTGGGAGCGCCTGGGCCACGAGGGGAGCATCTTCGACGGTGGGCACTGGCCCCAGTTCGATGAAGCCAAGGCCGTCGAGTCCACCGTGGACGTCGCGATTCAGGTCAACGGAAAGCTCCGCGCGACGATCAGCGTGGCAAAGGATGCTCCGGAGGCCATCGTCGTGGGTGCTGCGCGCGCCGAGGAAAACGTGGCGCGGCACATCGAAGGGAAAGAGGAACGTCGAGTGATTCACGTTCCCGGGCGCCTCGTGAATTTCGTAGTGAGCTGACCCGCGTGGTACCGTAGCGAGTCGAGGTGGGGCGGTCGTGGCGTTGATCAACTGAACAGAGACGGACAATGAGCTCGACCGAACAGCTGGCGATCGATGCGATCCGCGTCCTTTCCATGGATGCGGTGCAGAAGGCGAACTCGGGGCACCCGGGCACGCCCATGGCGCTGGCTCCGGTGGGCTACGTGCTCTATCACCGTCACCTGAACCACAACCCGACGGATCCCGGCTGGCTCGATCGTGATCGCTTCATCCTCTCGGTGGGTCACGCGTCCATGCTGATCTACTCGCTCCTGCATCTCAGCGGGTACGACGTCACCGAAGAGGACATTCGGAACTTCCGTCAGTGGGGTGCGCCGACGGCTGGTCATCCGGAATACGGACACGTCCCCGGGGTGGAGACGACGACCGGG
>CALHIO010000227.1 GCA_938030915.1 uncultured Gemmatimonadota bacterium | reverse complement strand
CGCCGCGTCGGTGACCGATCGGACCGTTCCGGTGGCATTCACGAACGGCGCGGCGTCCCCGGTTGCCGCCGAAGAGCCGTCCGGGTCCGCGAGCGCCGTTCCCGCGAGTCGGGTCGCGCCCGAGGCCCCGTCGACCCCGCGTGGGCCGACGCCCCCAGCCGCCGCGCCGAAGCCTCCGGCCACCGCGTCGACGCCTCCGGCTGCTGCAGCGCCCGCCGGGCCATCCGACAAGAAGCCGTCCGGCCCTCCATCGCCCGTCATTCCGACACACCCGCCGATCAACCGCGACGAGATGCCGGAAACGGTCTTCCTGACGCGCGAGCAGCTCGAGGTGCATGCCGGCGGAGCGATCTCCGAGATCTTCGGCGAACTCTTCGAGAAGCAGGACGGATACGAGCGTCAGGTCCGCATGCCGGAACCGCCGCTCCTCTTCGCGGACCGAGCGCTGATGATCGAGGGCGAGCCGGGCACCATGAAGAAGGGCCGGGTCGTCACAGAGACGGACGTACAGCACGACGCGTGGTATCTGCACACGGGTCGCATGGCTCCCGGTGTCGTGATCGAGTCCGGCCAGGCCGATCTTCTTCTCATCTCGTGGCTCGGAGCGGACTTCCTCAATCAGTCGGACCGCGTGTATCGGCTTCTCGGCTGCGATCTGACCTTCCACGGCGACCTGCCGGCACCGGGCGACACGCTGACGTATGACATCTACGTCGACGGTCACGCGAAGACAGGCGATGTCCGCCTCTTCTTCTTCCATTACGACTGCTACATCGGGGACCGGCTCCTGATCTCCGTTCGAAACGGTCAGGCCGGCTTCTTCACGGACGATGAGCTGGCCGGGTCCGGTGGCGTGCTGTGGGATGCGGAGGACGACGAGCCCGATCCCGACGCCGTCCTCGACCCGATGCCCCAGGTGAGTCGCAAAGCGAGCTTCACGGCGGAAGAGGTGCAGGCATGGGTCGCCGGGGATGCGTTCGCCTGCTTCGGCGAGGGTTTCGAGATGGCGTGCCCGCATACCCGCACCCCGAATACGCCGGGTGGTCGCCTCAGCCTGATCGATCACGTCCCGGAGTGGGACCCGACCGGTGGACCCTGGGGACGCGGGTATCTTCGGGCGGAAGCTCATGTCCCGGTCGACGCATGGTTCTACGAGGGGCACTTCAAGAACGACCCGTGCATGCCGGGCACGCTCATGGCGGATGCGGCCACGCAGGCAATGTCGTTCGCCATGGCGGCCATGGGCTTCACGATCCCGCGTGACGGATGGCGCTTCGAGCCCGTGCCCGGCGCGATGGCTCGCTTCCTCTGTCGCGGGCAGGTTATCCCGGATGGACCGCACACGCTCGAGTACGAGATCTTTATCGAGGACGTCGTCGACGGGCCGATCCCCGAGGTATACGCGGCGCTCCTGTGCAAGAGCGACGACTTCAAGGTGTTCCAGTGCCGCCGCTTCGGCCTGCGCCTCGTGCCCGACTTCCCTCTGACCACGAAGCAGGAGTTCCTCAGAGAGGACCCGATCCGCTTCGTAGGTCCGGAGGGCTCGGACGTGCGTGGCGACTACGAGGCGATGCTATCGTGCGCGTGGGGCCGACCGAGCGACGCCTTCGGAGCGATGTTCACCAAGTACGACGGGCCCACGAAATGCCCGCGGCTTCCGGGGCCGCCGTACCACTTCGTCACCAGCGTCGTGTCCGTCGATGTTGCACCCGGCTCGGCTCCGAACGAGGGAACGCTGGTCTCGACCTTCGATGTCGAACCCGACGCGTGGTACTTCGAGGAAGGGCAGGGGCATATGCCCTTCGCTGTCATCGTCGAGGCGCTCCTCCAGCCGTGTGGCTGGTTCGCCTCGTACTGCAACTTCTTCGCCGACACCGAGGGCGACGTCGCATTCAGGAATCTCGACGGTGAGAACTGCATCCTGCACCGGCCGATCACGCCGGACATGGGGACGCTCACGCTCACGACGAAGTTGACCCGGTTCGCGAAGGCCGGCGGGACGAGTATCGTCTTCTTCGAGGTTACGTGCGAAAACGAGGACGGGCTGGTCATGACGCTCGAGACGGACTTCGGCTTCTTCAGTCCACAGATTCTCGAGGACCAGCGTGGACTCCCGATGACGGATGACATGCGTGCGCGGCGCGATGCACCGTCGCCGGTACCGGAGATCTCGCTCCTGGATGCGGGCGGTGAACTCGCCCATCTCCCGGGTATGGAGAGTGGCGCGATGCGCATGCTCGACAAGATCACCGGATTCTGGGAGGACGGCGGCGAGGCTGGGTTGGGAAGCATCCGGACCTGGCAGCAAATCCACTACGACGCCTGGTACTTCAAGGCGCACTTCTACGAGGACCCGGTCCAGCCGGGTTCACTCGGACTCGAGGCTCTGATCCAGTCGGCCCGGGCCCTGGTGCACATGAAGGGATGGCTCGACGGCATCGAGAACCCGGTATGGGAGCACCCCATCGTCGGCTTCCCCCTCGCGTGGAAATACCGTGGCCAGGTCGTGCCGAAACGCGACGAGGTCGTGACCGAGGTCGAGGCGCTCAAGGTGGACATCGTCGAGGGCGAGTCGGTGACCGTCGAAGTGTTCGGCACGCAATGGGTCGACGGGTTGAGGATTTACGAGGTACCGTCCTTCGCCGTCCGCGTGCGGTCGGGGAGCTGACGAGACCGGGCACGGAGAGGCGGTGGACGCGGGCGTGACTGCCAGGCCTCGAGGTCGGACGTCGTACGACGTATCCCGCGGCGTTCCGCACGTCTGGCTGGTCGATGTCGGGACCCCCGCCTTCCTCGAATGGGGCCGTGGACCGGCTCTGGTCGCAGATGGACTGGTCTCGGAGCAGGACGAACAGCGTGCATCGAGCTTCCTCGACCCGGAGGCGGGTGACCGGCTGCGGGCGCGACGTGTCATCCTGCGCAAAGTTCTGGGTCGATATCTGGGGTGCGCCCCGGCGGACGTCGGTATCGTCACGGCACCCGGGGGCAAGCCGGTTCTCCTCCCAGGAACCCCGGGGTCGGCAACTCACGCCTTCTCGGTCGGGCACTCCGGTGATCTGTACGCGATTGCGGTGGGACGGTGCTCGAGTCTCGGTCTGGACATCGAGCGACTACGCACCGTGGGCAGGGCAACGGCGATC
>CALHIO010000226.1 GCA_938030915.1 uncultured Gemmatimonadota bacterium | reverse complement strand
TGATGTCCTGCAGTTCCTGCCGGATCGGGGGAATATCGTGACGCTCGATGTTCATCTCACCATCGCGGCCCTTGCGAACCACGTGGTTGAAGGTCGACCACGCCTTGTCCTTGTCCGGGTGATCGAGCCGCGAGTGCGCGCCCCGGCTCTCCTTCCTCTCCCGAGCCGACAGGGCGATGGCTTCGGAGACGGTGAGGAGGTGCTTCATGTCGAGCGCGGTGTGCCAACCGGGGTTGTACCAGCGATTGCCGCCAGCCCCCACACCGGCCAGCTGTCCCGCAATCTCGCGAATGGAGCCGAGCGCTTCCGTCAGCCCCTCCTCTTCCCGCGCGATCCCGACCTTGTTCTGCATCATCGTCTGAAGCTCGAACTGGAGCTGGAACGGATTCACCGGCGTGACACCCCGCTCGAGGGGCGCGAGCGCTTCGGTCGCGGCCTCGGCGATCTCGGCTTCCGACACCGTGTAGTTCGGATTCTCCTTCGCGAACTTCGCGGCGTACTCACCCGCACGCTGTCCGAAGACCACCAGATCGGAGAGCGAATTACCTCCGAGTCGGTTCGCACCGTGCAGACCCCCTCCCACCTCTCCGGCCGCGAAGAGGCCCGGCACGGTGGTGGTCATCTGCGTGTCGGCGTCGACCGCGACGCCCCCCATCGCGTAGTGCGTGGTCGGCCCGACCTCCATTGGTTCCTTCGTGATATCGATGCCCGCCAGCTCTTTGAACTGATGGTACATGCTCGGGAGCTTCTTCTTGATGTGCCCTTCGGAGTCCTTGATGTGCTCCTTGATCCAGGCGATGTCGAGGAAGGCGCCACCGTGAGGACTTCCCCGCCCCTCCTGGACTTCCTTCACGATCTTCCGCGCGACGTGGTCGCGGGTGAGGAGTTCCGGAGGACGCCGGGCGTCCCGATCGCCGGTGACGTAGCGCCACCCTTCCTCGGGGTTGTCGGCCGTCTGATCGACGTACAGGGGCGGAATGTCCTCGAACATGAACCGCTCGCCCTTGTTGTTCTTCAAGATCCCACCCTCGCCGCGAACGCCCTCGGTCACGAGGATCCCGCGCACACTCGGCGGCCAGATCATGCCGGTCGGGTGGAACTGGATGAACTCCATGTCCCGCATCTCCGCACCGGCGTGATACGCGAGCGAATGCCCGTCGCCGGTACCTTCCCAACTGTTGCTGGTCACGAGGTAGGCTCGGCCAAGGCCACCGGTCGCGAGGACGACCGCCTTCGCCTTGAAGATTCGGAAACGCCCCTGCTCGCGATCGTATCCGAAGGCACCCACGCACCGCTCACCATCCTTGAGCAGTCGCGTCACGGTGACTTCCATGTGGACGTCGATGCCCTGGTGGATCCCGTGATCCTGGAGGGTACGGATCATCTCGAGACCGGTGCGGTCACCGACGTGCGCGAGCCTCGGGTATTTGTGCCCTCCGAAGTTCCGCTGGAGAATCTTCCCGTCCGGCGTGCGGTCGAAGAGAGCGCCCCACTTCTCGAGTTCGCGCGCCCGCTCGGGCGACTCCCTCGCGTGCAGCTCCGCCATGCGCCAGCTGTTGAGGTACTGACCCCCACGCATCGTGTCGGCGAAGTGGGTCTTCCAGCCGTCTCGCTCGTCGACATTGCCCATCGACGCCGCCATGCCACCCTCGGCCATCACGGTATGGGCCTTCCCGAGAAGCGACTTGCAGACCAGACCGACATTCACGCCGGCGGCGGCGGCCTCGATCGCGGCCCGCAGGCCCGCGCCGCCGGCTCCGATGACGAGGACGTCGTGCTCGAATTCCTGATAGGCCGACATCAGAAGAACCTCACGTTGGTCCAGATGCCCATCGCGCAGAGCCGGACGTAGATGTCGGAGAACGCAACCCACAGCAGGCTCGTCCACGCCCACGCCATGTGCCGTGCATTGAGACACGAGACGCAATCGTACGCGGTCTTCCGGATCGGGCGACGCGACAGAATGTCGATGCCGCCCCCGACCAGGTGCCGCAGAGAGTGGCAGCCGAAGGTGTATCCCGAGAGGAAGATGACGTTGAGCGTCAGGACGATCGTACCGACGCTCATCCCGAATTCCTTCCCTCCGTTGCCGTCGTCGAACCAGAGCGCGGTCCACGCGTCGTAGGCAAGGAAGACGAGCAGCAGCAGCGCGAACGGTAGCGCGTAGCGGTGCAGGTTCTGGATGATCAGAGGGAACTTCCGCTCACCGATGTATTCCTTTCTCGGGGTTCCCACGCTGCACGACGGCGGCCCTGGCCAGTACGCCTTGTAGTAGGCGCCTCTGTAGTAGTAGCAGGTCAGGCGGAAACTCACCGGAGCCCACAGGATCAGGAACGCGGGCGAGTACGGGAGGAAGCCCGGCCACCAGCCCGGTGCACCCGAGCGTTCCATGAGCGCATGTTCGGAGGCGCCCCAAATCTCGGGCGAGTAAAACGGCGAGAGCAGGTTCTCGTGCCAGTAGAAGGTGCCCTGGAACGCGGCCCACGTGCTGTAGATGATGAAGCTGGTGAAGACCGTGAACACGACGAGCGGCTGGATCCACCAGGCATCCTTCCGCATCGTCTGGCCGAATGACCGCCGCACGGGAAGTGCCGTGGGAGGTGTCGCCATGCATCGTCCTTCCGCGGCATCATCCGCCGCGCGGGAGAGATCATCAGCCCTCAAGAGGGCTCAGGAGTCGGGGTAGAATACGTGGCTCCGACGCCGTCGCAACCGACACGTGTCCGCGCCTAATACGCACCGAACTCGTTACGCAGACGGCGCACTGCGTGGGACAGGAAACGACGCACCGCCGCATCCGCGACCCGGGGTCCGACGAATGCGGACCGAGGAGAGTTTCCTCACCCCGGCCAGTGCGTCGACCAGCCTCCCTTCCCGATGGCGATTGGCTCTCTCCCGGTCGCGGTCAGCTTGCGATTCACGCAGACGGTCCGGATGTTCAGCGCCGCTGGTGACCCTCAGCCACGGAGCATTGCCATGGCGCGCCGCCCAGGACTCGACCGTCGAACCTTCCTACGAGGCGCCGGTGCGGGCGCACTCCTCAGCGCAGCGGGCGTCAAGCCCGCCGGGGCGACATCCATCGCTCAGGGCCTTCTGGGCCAGGAACAGGTCTTCGACTTCGACGAGGTCTATGACCGCTCCGGCACCCACTGCGTGAAGTGGGACGGAGCCGTGGAGGACATGGGCGTGCCGATCGAGGTGGCCATGGGCGTCGCGGACCTCGATTTCCGTGCTGCACCATGCATCACCAAGGCGCTCGCCGACCGATTCGAGCACGAGGTGTGGGGCTATCTGCGTCGCCCCCGCGAATACGCGGAGGCGGTAGCGGAGTTGAACTACCGCCGGTACGGGCTCGAGATCGACCCGGGCGGACTGGTCTGGACGACGGGGGTGCATCCGGGACTCATCGCCGCGTTGCAGACGTTCGCTCCGCCGGGATCGCGCGTTCTGATGACGACTCCGGTCTACAGTGCGTTCTATACCGATCTGACCTTCACCCGGACCGTGAGCGAGGACAGCCCCATGGTCATGGTCGACGGGCACTACGAGATCGACTTCGACGACTTCGAGCGCCGCGCCGCCCGCTCTCACGCCTTCATCCTGTGCAATCCGCACAACCCCACCGGGAATTGCTGGTCGGAGGCAGATCTGTTGAGGATGGGAGAGATCTGCCTGCGACACGGTGTCGTGGTGCTCTCCGACGAGATCCACTGCGACTTCGTGAACGCGGGTCAAACCTATACCCCGTTCGCCGCACTTCCAGACAAGGCGATCGTCGACAACAGCATCACCTTCAAGTCCGCGAGCAAGTCATTCAACCTCGCCGGTATGAAGGTCTCGTGGTGGTTTACGACCAATCCCGCTTTCGAGACCAGAACCCGTGCAAACAGCCGCGCCGACCTGCCCACGCTCGGCCTCGCCGCCAACCATGCCGCTCTTACGGAGGGCGAACCGTGGCTGGATCAGGCGGTCGCGTACCTCGATGGCAACCAGGACTTCGCCGAATCGTACATCGCCGAGAAGTTGCCCGGCGTGAAGTACCGGAAGGCCCAGGGCACGTACCTCGCCTGGCTGAACATGAGCGAGATCCTCCAGGCCATCGACGCCACGGCACAGGCGGACGAGCAGACCGCGAACGGAAATCGCGTAGTCGCGCCGGAGGACGTGCTCCAGCGCTGGATCGCCGAGCGCGCGGGAGTGTTCCTGAACCCGGGTGACAACTACGGACCGGGGGGTGCCGGCTTCATGCGAATGAATCTCGGGACCCAGCGACACCGCATCCGGATCGCCGTCGACAACATCGCGGAGGCGATCGCCACTCTGTAGCCGTTCGCTGTTCGTCCGCTCGTACCCAGGCGCGCTCCCGGCACGCGCGCCTAGTACGAGATCGTTACCCCGAAGATCGGGAGGAGGGGGCGGACTGCGAGCGGTGTGATGTCGTCCGAACGCCAGGGCTGATACGTGTAGAAGAGCGCGTCACGTCGGTCGAGCGCGTTGAGCAATCTGAGGAAGGGGCGCACCCGCCAGGCATGTCCGGCCCACGCTCTCTCGACCGTGGTGGAGAGCTCGACGTCCAGTCGAAGGAAGGACTCGTCGAAGAGGAAGTCCGGGCCCGGAGAAAACTCTGGGCCGAGTTGGTCACCGGGCGCCGGGCCGTTCGGTGCCTCGGCATCCAGAGCACTCGAGGAACCGAAGGGGATCCCGGTGGAGGGCAGCCCCGCACCGTA
>CALHIO010000225.1 GCA_938030915.1 uncultured Gemmatimonadota bacterium | reverse complement strand
CCCGGTACACGCCGACTCGAAGGATCTGACTGCAGTCGATCGGGAAGGTGTCCTCGGACTTCCCGAAATCGCCTCCCTCGAACACGACGACCTCGTCGTCTAGGTACCAGAACGCCGATCCCCCGTAGCTCCCCGCGAATGTCATCGCCGGACGCAGAGATCGGATCGGCACGGGCGGCGTCCCGACCAGCGTGTCACCCGCAGCCGTGACCTCGATGGACACGGTCTGCCCGGTCGCGAGGCACATCGAGCCCGGCTCGCCGGACACGACCGTGACCGAGGCATCCGGGTCGCCGACCCGAATCGTATCCGGCGGTGGAGGCGGGATGTAGATGGTGTCGGGTTCGGTCCGCCTCATCATCCGGGGCCGGCAGCGGAAGCCGGGTTCGAGCGGGCAGATCGCCGCCGATAGTGTGAACCCGAACTTCGGCTTCTGGTACTCGGAAAATTGGCCGTCTATTGGCCAATCGTGGTTCAGCGCGAGCCCCTGGACTCCGACGCGAAGGCCGTTCCAGTCGACCTGGGCCCCGAGGTTGATATCGAACCCGTTGTGCTCAGCCATCACGGTCACCTGAGACCGCTCTCCCGCCGACATGTGTACCGCGGTCCCGAAGAACCAGCCGTTGTTGGTGCCGGGGGCGTAGAAGTCCAGCCCGCCGCCACCGCCGAACATTCCACCTCCATACCCGAGGGTGAAGGTCAGGTCGTTCTCGGGCAGGAAGCCGCCGTCGTAGCCGCGAAGGTAGGCGGTCGCCACACTGTAGAGGCTCAAATTCGTGTCGAGGCGCTCGCCGCCGGTGTACGTCGCCCGGAGCCGCTCATCCGGGAAGCCGAGCCGCCCTGGCGCGTATTCCGTGCCTCCGCTGAAGCCCGGCCCTCCGAAGCTCGGGGATGTCAGGTACCGTCCTCCGACCGCGAAACCGAGTCCCTGATCGATCGGCTCCCAAAGTCGGACGCGACCGAAGAGCCCCCAGATGTCGCCGCCCTCGGTCGCGTCGTTGAGCGACTGTATGGCCACGCCGACCTCCGCTCGATCAAAGAGCCCCACGGACGTGGAGATGTCCCCGAAGAAGTCACTCCGGCCCGGACCGAAGCCCGCGGGCTGGCCGGCCTCATCCACCTCGATCCGGCGTCCGAGCGACGTCCAGAAGCCGGAGAAGGTCGTCGTCACCGCGAGGTGCGGACGTACACTCGAGACGGGGATGTCGAGCAGCCCCGAGCCGTAGCGCTGGGTGCTGGGCATCGTCGGTGTCTGACCCTCAGACGGGGTGACGAGCGTCACAGAGGCCACCACGAGGAGCATCGCTCCCGCCAGATGCCTGTCCGTCGTCATGAGCGGCCGCTCCTCCGTCGGTCGATCAGTCGACCAGGCGTTCTTCGATCGCTTTCAATCGGCGCGCGATCGAGACGGCCCACCCACCCACGACGAGGATCACCAGGGCGTAGGCGGCAAAGACGTGCCAGTACGGACGAAGGTTCTGCTCGGCCAGACGGGTGGCTTGCGGCATTCCAGCCGATTCCTGCGCCACGACGGCCCCCGCCGTCACGGCAAGGGCGAGGACGGCCAGAGGCAGGGCGCGCGTGATGGATTTCTTCATGGTCGTTCGATGTCAGGCCGCAGAGCGGGCGCGCAGATCAGCTTCTGCACGCAGCCCTTCGACCGCATAGCGGAAAAGGAAGAGTCCGAAGAAGAGCACAGTGAAGACGAGCACGCCGAAGAGCAGCGTGAGCAGCATGTCGCCCGGCAGTGTCGGTCCGTCCGGCCTGGCCACGACCGGCTCTGGGTGGAGCGAGCGAAACCAGACGACGCTGAGGTGAATGAATGGAATGTCGATCGCACCGACGATCGCGACGACGGCCGCAAACCGCTTCCCCTTCTCCGGGTCTTCCGTGGCGTTCCGGACCATGAAGTACCCGATGAAGATGAACCACAGGAGCAGCGTGAGCGTCAGCCGAGGCTCCCAGGTCCAATACGTGCCCCAGGCGATCTTGCCCCACAGCGGGCCGGTCGTGAGGACCAGAGTGGCGAAGACCAGCCCCCCCTCGATCGCGCAGAGCGCCGCGCGGTCCAGCCGCTCGTCCCGGAGCCACAGGTACATCCCACTCGCCAGCGCGGCGAATCCGATGGCGAGAAAGCTGGTCCATGCCGCCGGCACATGGATGTAGAAGATCCGCTGAACGACCCCCTGGTTCACCTCGGTCGGCACCCAGAAGAAGGCCATCCAATACAAAGTGATCAGTCCGAGAAGGCCGAGCAGCGTCAGCGCGGTCCCCCCTCGTCTCATTCCTGCCGTCGACATCAATCCTCCACTACGTATCGGAAGAGCACGGCCCCGGCCGCGACCGCGGCCAGCGCGAACGCGCCCAGCATTCTGACATTGCCCTCGACTTCGTCGAAGGGTCTCCCGTTGATCAGTCGGGTGGTCGTACCCACGCCATAAATGACCATCGGGACAAGCAACGGGAAGACCAGGACCGGGAGAAGTGTTTCTCCCATGTTCGTCCCTGTCGACACCGCCGCGAAAAGGGTCACCAACGCGACGAAGCCCAGAGCTCCCACCCCGAGCACCAGAACGACCCAACCGAGGTTCGGCCCCAGGTCCAGACCGAAGAATAGCCCGAACACACCAAGAACGAGGAGCGAAACCACATACAGCAGGACGAAGTTCGCAGCCGTCTTCGCGAGGAAGAGCGCATCCTTGGGCGTCGGGGACATCAGCACGCCTTGCAGCGCACCGTCCTGAGCTTCCAGATGGAACGTCCGTCCGACCCCGAGCAAGCCACCGAAGATCAGCGTCATCCAGATGAGGCCGGCGGCGACGTCCTGTGGGCGGGTGGAGGTCGTATCGATCGAAAAGTTGAAGAGGACCCCCGCAAGCACCGCGAACGCCCCCATCGAGGCGATCCGCTCACGAGAACGCATCTCCAGCACGAGATCTTTCCAGACGATCACCCACACCTGGCGCAGATAGGTATTCATACGCGGCCCTCGACGACGTCGTGGTAGTGCCGCTCGAAGTCCTCTCGCCCCAGACCGTCGTTCGGACCCTCCCAGGCGAACCGGCCGGAGACCTGCACGGCGAGGCGTGTCGCCATCGCCAGGCCCTCGCGGAGGTTGTGAGTGACCATGACGACCGTCCGACGGCCATCTCTGAGTTCCCCGAGCACGCTTCGCAGTACACCCGCGGCCGAGGGATCGAGACCCGTGTACGGCTCATCGAGAAGGACGACGTCGGGGTCATGGAGCAACGCCCGCGCCAGGGACAGACGCTGGCGCATCCCGTGAGAGAGCTGCCGCACCTCGAAGCGGGCCCGCTCGGCGAGACCGACTCGGGCGAGGCGGGCGGGCAGACGCTCTTCCAGGTCCTGGAGGCCGAAGAGCGTCCCGTAGAAGCGCAGGTTCTCCTCCACGGTGAGGCGACCGTACAGGAAGCCGCGGTGGGACAGCATGCCGATCCGGTGCTGCCAGTCGTGTTCTGAAAACGAGAGGGCCTGTCCGCGCACGCGAACGGTGCCCGCCGTCGGTCTCATACCTCCGCCGAGCATGCCCAGAAGGGATGACTTTCCCGCACCATTCGGTCCGAAGACGGTGAGGAACTCCCCTTCGACCATCGTCAGATCCACGCCGTCCACGGCGACGACCGGGCCGTATTCCCGACGAAGCCCGTTCGCCTCCAGGACAATCTCGCGTCCATTGTCGGCCGAGCCCCGGGCGACGTCCTTCACACCGAGCGTGTCTGCCCCCGGGGACACTCCGTCCGTCACCCCGCCACGGCTGCGGCGAGCGCATGGCCGCACGCCGAGCAGAACCGGCTACCGTCGGCGTTCGTGTATGCGCAAGCCGGGCACGGCGTGCCCGACTTCAACCCCGCGCGAAGGCGGGCGATCTCCGCCTCGAGAGCTTCGTCGCTCCCGCCTCCGGATTTGGACGCCTCATCCGCCTCCAGGGCCGCGAGCGCCTCGGCGGTCAATTCGCTCTTCAGCGAACGGTAGTCCTGTTCGTCGAGTTTTCCCGCGAGGAAGTCGTATTCGACGTCACGCAGCGCGAGCAGCGCGACCCGCTTCCGGGCCTCCGTTTCCGTCAACTCATCGTCATCACGATCGAGGGACGCATGGATGCCCTTCACGACCGGCTGAAGAATGAAGAGCACCACCGCGGCGGCGACGAGTGCGACACCGGCGTAGAGGGTCATCGCACGACGCCTCGCGGACTCAGTCCGCCCCGGCGGCGGCCGGTTCGGTAGAACCGACAGCCTTTTCTCGAGCCATGCGCGTCCGGTCCACACTCGGCCAGAGGGCGATCACGGTTCCGATCGCGATGAACAGACATCCGATCCAGATCCAGTTCACGAGCGGCTTGATGAGGACCTGAAGGTCGATTCCCTGAGCGCCCGGATCGTTCCGTAGCGCGCCACCACTGTCGTTCATCGCAGAGAGGATCAGGTATAGATCCTCCTGGATGATCGATCGGATGCCGACCTCGGTCATCGGCTGGGTGTCCCGGTTGGTGTACTGGCGCTTCTCCGTGGTGAGCACACCCTGAGGCTCACCGTCGCGGCGCACCGAAACCGTCGCGATCGCCTGCCAGAGGAGGTTCCTCTCGCCGCGACCGATGGACATCGAGAGGCCTTCGTAGGTCAGCTCGTACATGTGCCCGAAGGGCGACTGGACCTCCACGACATCACCGGGCTCGACGTTGAATCGGCTGTCCGTGTTGTATCCGGCGCCGGCGAAGCCGATGCACATGAGTACGAAGCCGACATGGACCGTGTAGCCACCCCAGCGGCGACGGTTTCGCGTGATCAGGTGGAAGAAGGCGAGCAGGTACCCCTCCCCTTCGATCCGAGCTCGTGCGCGCGTACCCTTCCAGAACTCGGTCGCGATAATCGTGAGCACGAACGCCGAGATGCTCCACGTCACGAGTGCCAGCTCGTGACGCGCGCCCATCGCGAAGAGTGCGATCGCCGTGACCGCACCGACCGTCACCGGAATGGTGAAATTCTTCTGCAGGTTCCTCTTGGTCGCTCGACGCCATGCGATCACGGGCCCGATCCCGACCAGCGCCAGAAGCACGAGCCCGATCGGAAAGTTGACCTTCTCGAAAAAAGGAGGTCCGACCGAGATCTCCTGACCGGTGAAGCCCTCGGAGATCAGGGGGAACATCGTGCCCCACATCACGGAGAATGCCGCGCCCAGCAGGAGGAGGTTGTTGAACAGGAACGCCGATTCGCGCGAGAAGAACGACTCGATCTGGTTCTCCGACCGCAGTTCAGGAAGCCGGTAGAGAATCAGAACCACGGACGCGGCGAGCACGGCCCCCATGAAGCTGAGGAAGATGTAGGCGATCTTCAGCTCCTGAGCGAAGGAGTGTACCGACTCGATCAGACCAGAACGGGTCAGGAACGTGGCGAAGATCGTGAGCAGGAACGTCAGGAGCACGAGCGACATGTTCCAGACCTTCAACATGCCACGGTTTTCCTGTATCTGAATCGAGTGCAGGAACGCGGTCGCCGTGAGCCATGGAAGGAGAGACGCGTTCTCGACCGGATCCCAGAACCAGTAGCCGCCCCATCCGAGCTCCTCGTAGGCCCAGCGCATTCCGAAGACGATGCCGACCGATAAAAAGAGCCAGCTGGTGAGGATCCACCGCCTCGTGAGCTGAATCCAGCGGGCATCCAGCCGACCGTTCAGCAGCGCGGCCACCGCGAAGGCGAACGGAATCGTGAACGCGGTGAAGCCCAGATAGAGGGTGGGAGGGTGAATCGTCATCCAGTAGTTCTGGAGCTGAGGATTCAGCCCGCGCCCATCCGCGGGCGTGAACTCCAGACGTTCGAAGGGATTCACGTCCGCGAAGAGCAGAACGACGATGAAGAACAGCATGATCGTCTGCAGCACGCCGGCGACGTACGGCATGAACTCGCGGTTCTTCGTCCGATTCGTGAAGACCGTGATCACGCCGAACAGCGCGACGAGCACCGCCCAGAAGAGGAGCGAACCGCGCTGACCGGCCCACAGCCCGGTCACCTTGTAGAAGAGCTCCAGGTTCGTGTTCGAATAGTTGGCGATATACCAGTACTCGAAGCGGTCCCCCAGGAAGGCCGCGCCGACGCCGAGGCACGCGATCACGAGGAGGCCGAAGACAGCGTAGATGCTCCGCTCGGCGCTGAGGACCAGGTCACCCCGGAGGGTCCGACCTCCCGCGTACCCGAGCACCATCCCCCATGCCGCCACCGGCAGGGAGATCCAGAGAGCGAACTCTCCGAGAATGGTCACGAATCGATCCCTGCGAGCTCCTCGGGCGATGCTTCGTAGCGGCTACCGCACTTGGTAAGGAGCGTCGTCGCCTCGAAGACACCGTCGGCGCGGAGCTTGCCTTCGATCACGACCTCCACGTCGTCTGTGAACGTATCCGGCAGCGCGTCCCGGTACTCGACGACGAAGGTGACGGACTCGTCCACCAGGTCGCGCACGGTGAAGACGTGGAGCAGCTCTCCCTCCACGCGCGCATAGGTGCCCTGCACCACCATGCCTCCGACCTTCACGCCGACCTCGTGAAACGTCGGATCTTCCGAGACCCTCTCGACCAGCTCGACGGGGGTCATGTAATAGACCATGGTCTCGCTGACCCCGGTCCAGATCAGGTAGGTAACGACGGCGGCAACACCGACGAGACCCACCATGAAACGTCCATTCTTCTTCATACCGTCCTCTCCGAGCTCTGTCGTGCGGAACGTGGAGAGAATCTAGCCTGATCCCTGCGCCCGCGAAAAGTCCGGAAAACCCCCTATACGATGGGATTTAGCCCTCATCCCGCGCCCAGGCGAGGGACGCCCGCACCGCCCGATTCCATCCCTCCATCGACGCCTGCCGCTCCCGACCCGCGGGCCCCGTCTCGAATCGGCGCGCATCGCCCTGAGCACCGAGGAAGTCTTCGCCGCTCTCCCAGACGCCGGCGGCAAGGCCGGCGAGGCCCGCTGC
>CALHIO010000224.1 GCA_938030915.1 uncultured Gemmatimonadota bacterium | reverse complement strand
GCGATTACGCCCACCGTGGGCTTGTATGGTGGGTTCGGGCTCCTGGCCGGGGATGATCCCTCGCTACTCGACGATGCACGGCTCGACTATTTCGGAGGAAGCACGGCGCGCGGCCGCCGGGGGGGTGACGTCGATGTCGTTCGACGCATGGTCAGCGACATGGGGTCACTCGCGCGCAGAGTGCACGAGGAAGGAGGTGTGGTCGTCGTGGGCACGGACTTCGGTCCACCGGGACTCTCTCTGGTCGCGGAGATGGAGGTCCTGACACGGTACGGGGGGATGGAGCCGGTCGACGTGATGCGCGCCACCACGTCGGTGCCCGCCGAGGTCATGGGGTATGGGGAGGATCTGGGCGTGATCCGACCCGGCATGCTTGCGGATCTGGTCGTCTTCGGCGGCAACCCGCTCGAGGATATCCGGGCTGCCCGGGACGTTCGCCTCATGATGACGAATGGGACGGCGTACACGATGGACCAGCTGATGAGTCGACCAGTGCCGCGATAGGAGCCTAGAGCGGCGCGCCTCGTTTCGAGTCACGGGCCCTCTTGCGCTCGTACATCAGCAGGTCCGCATCGTGCACGAGCGATCGAACGCTCTTGTGTCGCTCGGGATCGTACGAAGCGACCCCGACCCGGAACGACACCAGGGGCTCGCCTTCACCCGTGCGCAGCCGACCCTCCAGCAGCGAGAGTGGGCGCTCCACCTCCGATGCCGTCGCGCCGGTCAGGAGCACGCAGAACTCGTCGCCACCCATCCGCGAGACCACGTCGGAGTCACGGAAGGTCGCGCTGAGGTGATCCGCGAACGTACGCAGGACACGGTCGCCCCCCGTATGCCCGAGTGTGTCGTTGATCGTCTTGAAGTCGTCCAGGTCGAAGTAGAGCAGGGTAGCGGGTTCGGCCACGCGACGGCACATCGCGATCGTCTGCTCGGCCAGTGTGTCGAAGCCTCGCCGGTTCGTCAGACCGGTGAGTTCGTCCCTCATCGCGAGGGAGAGGGACCGCAACTCCTGCTCGAGCATCTGGGCCAGGTCTTCGAGTACCCGGACGTCATCGGAGCCGATCGATCTCGGCTCGTGGTCCACGACGCTGAGGGTACCCAGCGAGCGACCATCGGGCCCCTTCACCGGGCATGCCGCGTAAAAGCGGATTTCCGGGAGCCCTACGACCAGGGGGTGGTCGCGGAAGCGATCATCCTGGGTCGCATCGGGGACGATCAGGACTTCGTCCTCGATCAGCGAGGGATCGCAAAACGAGATTTCCGCAGGAAGCCTCTGTTCGTCCACGTCGATCCTCGAGTGCACCCACTGGAGTTCGGAATCCGATAGACTGAGAAACGCCAACGGAGCATCGAACAGCCGACGCGCGAGGCGCGTCAGTCGATCGAACCGCTCATCCCGACCTTCGCCGAGAAGCTCGATGGCATCGAGGTTCGGCAACCCGTCGGGAGCACGTTCGTCATGGCTAATTCTGGGCACGAGTCCTCGGGTTCCCCGCTGAGACGGTCCACGGTTGTGGGGCCGTCCGCATCGACGGATCCACAGCGGCAAGGTAGCAGGGCCGGAACGTCGAGGTCACGCATTTTGTCCTGGCCCCGGGGCGAGTCGTGGGCTCCCGCGTCCGGCCTACGGGAGCCTCGGTAGCCTTGCCGAGTCCACCGGGGTGGAGCACCCTGACGTGCATGGATTCCCACTCGACGACATGAGAATGGGGCGCGCCGTTTCGATCGCCATGGTCGGCCTGGCCCTCACGGGTACACTGCACGCCCAGGAGGCTCTGCCCGCCCAGGGGAAGGTGCCCGCCCAGGAGGAGGTGCAGTACCTCAACTCGGAAGACGGGACTACGCTGACCGCCTATCTCTCGGTGCCCGTCGCCTCGGGCCCGTTCCCTGCTGTGGTGCTTCTTTCGATCGCCGGCACTGATCCGGTCACGCAGCATCTCACGGAAGCCGGCTACGCGGTGCTCGCTCCGACCCGTCGCGGCTTCGTAGCCGTAGAGCCATTGCTTCAGGCGACCTACGCCGACCTCGGGGGTGATCTTCGTGCAGCGCTGGACTTCCTCGGCTCGGTTCCGGGTGTGGATTCGCGTCGGTTGGCCGTCATTGCGCAGGCCGACGATGGACCGCCGGCGCTCCTCGCGATGGCGGCCTCGCCCTCACCGGTCCCACTCGCGTTGCTTGCTCCACCGGCTTTTTCCGGGGTCGAGGAATTCAGGCGGGAGCAGCGGGCGATGGCGAGGCGGGACGGGGCGACAGCCGACGAACTCCGGGCTCTGGACGCGTATGTCGGGCAGATCGCGGAACTCGCACTGAGTCGGGCGGAGCCGTACGTGCGAGAGTACCGACTCGACGCACTTCGTGCGCGCTCGCCCGTGCAGCTGCCGCGAAATGCGGCGTTCCCGATGGACGAGCGTCAGGCCCACTTTTTTGCGAGTCCGCTCTGGCGGGACCGTCTCGCGTTCGAACCGCAGGTCGCGCTGGGCCTCCTGCGATCGCCAGCGCTGGTCATGATCGGTGTGGACGATGCGAATACCCCGGTCGAGGCGTACCTGGATTCAGTACGGCGTGGGCTGGCGGCTGCGCGTACCGACGATACGTCCGTGTGTCTCGTGCCGGGACGCACTCGCCATTCGTTCACCCCGCGGAGCATGAACGTGCTGGTCGAGTGGCTGGACCACCGGTCGGACCCGGCGGGGCGTACGCCGTCGGGCTGCCTCGAAGATCCACTTCGGTAGCGGCACCCGAGTCACGGTCCGGATACGGGTAGCGCCCGCCTCGGCTCTGGATGAGGCTCACCTACCGAGTGGTCGAAGGGCCCTTGGCATGGCCCGTCCTCGGGTGAGATTGTCCCCGGCACACGATCGCTCGAACCTCACGCACGGAGTCTCTGCATGATGGAGTTTCTGACCCAGACCTTCTACGGAAACACGATCCTGCAATGGACTATCGCTGCTGCCATTGCGGTCCTGTCCGTAGCCGTGGGAAAGACGGTCTACTGGGTCACGAGTGGTATCCTCCGGAAGGCGACGAAGCAGACGGAAAACGAGCTCGACGACTTCGTCGTCGATACGATCAAGGAGCCGATCGTCGTCATCGTGACCGTGCTCGGCTTCTGGATCGCGGTACAGACGCTCACGCTCCCCGCGCGCGTCGACGACTTCCTCTGGGCGGCGATCCAGGCTGCGATGGTGCTCGCCGTAACGTGGACGCTGGCGAGGCTCTGGGTCGCGTTCGTGGCGGGCATCCTCAAGCCTCTGGTGGAGTCGAGCGACTCCGACCTGGACGACCAGCTGCTCCCGATCGCGCGCCGTGGCGGGGCGTCGGCAATCTGGGTCATCGGCGTGATCGTAGCTCTCAACAACGCGGGCTACGACGTCATGGCCTTGATCGCCGGTCTCGGGATCGGTGGTCTCGCCCTCGCGATGGCGGCAAAGGATACGGTCGCCAACTTCTTCGGAGGATTCACGATCTTCACCGACCGCCCATTCACCATGGGCGACCGGATCGTGATCAGCGGTTTCGACGGTACGGTGAGTGAGATCGGCATTCGAAGCACCCGTCTGAAGACGCTCGCGGGAAGTGAAGTCACGATCCCGAACTCGCGCTTCGCGGACTCGCCCGTCGAGAACATCTCCCGCGAGCCCAGCCGCAAGATCGTGCTCACCCTCGGCCTGACGTACGACACCACACCGGAAAAGATGCGTCGCGCGTTGGATCTGCTGCGTGAGATCATCGAGGCTCAGGGAGACGACACCGACGAGAGCGTGATCGTGGGTTTCAACTCGTTCGGTGATTTCGCGCTCGGCATCACGCTCATCTATTACATCACGAAGGGTGCCGACATTATGGGCGTCCAGACGTCGGTGAACCTCGCCGTGCTGGAGCGATTCAATGCCGAAGGCCTCGAGATGGCGTTCCCGACGCAGACGATTCACACCATCGCCGGGTAGCGCACTGTTCAGGATCGTTGCAACAGGATCCCCCGCGCATTTCATTGGCAACATGATGATTCGCTCGACTTCGCTTCTCGTGTGCACCGGTCTTTTGCTGGCAGCGTGTGATGATCCGATCACCGGGCCGGAGTCGGGCCGTGTAGATCCCGTGGTCCGGCCGGCCGTCGTTCGGGGCGTGTACGTGAATGCTCAGGCCGCAGGGCTGCCGGACCGTATGGATGCCCTCCTGACCCTGGCTGAAAATTCGAACGTCAACACGTTCGTCATCGACGTGAAGGAGCGGGGAGAGGTCAGTTACGAGAGTGGTGTCGCACTCGCCCGTGAGGCCGGGGCAGAGCGGGGATACATTCCCGACCTCCGTGCCCTGCTCATGCAGATGAAGGAGGGCGGGATCTATCCGATTGCCCGGATCGTCTGCTTCTACGATCCCGTGCTCGCGACGGCACGACCGGATCTCGCGATCCGCACGACGAACGATGATCTCTGGGTAGATCTGGAAGGAGGCGTCCCGTGGGTCGACCCGTACAACGCGGACGTGTGGGCGTACAACATCGAGCTGGCGCGTGAAGCCCTGGCCGCAGGCTTTGCCGAAATTCAATGGGATTACGTACGCTTTCCCGACGTCGCGGATGCCGCGAGGGCCGAGATGGTCTTCCCGGCGCGTGATGGGCGGAGTGCAGTCGACGCGATTCAGCAGTTCGTCGCGACGTCACGCACCGAACTCTCCGCGTTCGATGCGCCGATCACCGCGGACGTCTTCGGCCGGGTGATCACGACAGACAGCGATTCGATCATCGGTCAGGACTGGGACGAGCTCATCCGGGTGACGGATGTGATCCTGCCGATGGTCTATCCGGCGCTGTACTGGCCGGGGAGCTTCGAGATCCCCGACCCGAACGGGGATCCCTATCAGCTCGTTCGGACTGCGATGGACCGAGCTGTCGAGCGGACTCAGGCAGCCACGGGCACCGTAGCGACGATTCGACCCTGGCTTCAGGCGTTCACGCTCGGCAGCCCCGAATACGGACCCGACCAGATGCGAGCCCAGATCCAGGCAGTCGAAGATGCGGGTCTGGCAGAATGGCTGTTCTGGAACCCGAACAGTCTCTATCCGACGGCCGCCTTCCAGTAGCCAGCGTTGGTCCCACCGGCTGAATTCGGGTCCATCATCCTTCCCCCGCGATCGCGAAGTTCCACGGCTCGTAGGCTGAGGGTGTCCGGGAGTCCATGACCCGCCGGACGCGTGCGACGACGTCGGGGTGCTGCCCAGCTACGTCTGTGGTTTCGAACGGATCCCCGAGCAGGTCGTAGAGTTCGATCGGTGCGTCGGGGTCATCGTGTCCCCCGAGCCGGACACCCTTCCACTTCCCGATGCGGACGGCCTGCGCGCCGTTCCAGAGTCCGTGGTATTCCCAGTAGAGGGGCCTTTCCGCGTCAGCGTTGTCTCCGAGCAGGGCCGGAAGCATGGAGACTCCATCGAGATCGGAGGGCGCGTCAGTCCCCGCGATTTCGGCGAAGGTCGGCATCATGTCCCAGAACGCCGAGACATGGTCGCTTACGCTCCCGGGCTGGATGCGACCGGGCCACCGGGCGATAAGCGGTACCCGGATCCCGCCCTCGTACAGAGAGCCCTTGAGCCCTCGCAGGCCCGCAGTGCTCTCGAAGAACTCCGCGTCCACGCCCCCCGTATAGGTCGTCCCGTTGTCGCTCGTGAACATTACGACGGTGTTCTCGGTCAGGCCCAGCTCGTCCAGCCGATCCAGGATTCGCCCGATATGGGCGTCCATCCGCGTGATCATCCCCGCGTACGCCGAGAGCGGCCGGTAATGCGGCAGATACGTCGGGTCGCCGAGGTACGGCTCCTCCTCGAAGACGCCCTCGTACTCGACCAGTGAGGAATCCGGAACCTGCAGCGCAACGTGCGGAATCGTGAAGGGCAGATAGAGGAAGAAGGGGCGGTCGGCGTGTTCATCGAGGAAACGGAGTGCGTCGTCGGCCATCACGTCCAGCGAGTACTCGTTGCCCTGGTACTGCCGATACTGCTCGGGGTCCGCGGGGTCCGTGCCCTCGAATTCCTGATGTGGGTGGAAGTAGTCGTTGTCGAGCTCGACCCGCTCACCGTTACGCCACAGGTGGGTCGGGTAGAAGTTGTGCGCGAGCTGTTGATCGAGGTAGCCGAAGAAGTAGTCGAACCCCTGGAAGCGCGGTTGCCCAAGCGACTCGCGCCCGCCGAGGCCCCACTTTCCGATGGCGCCGGTCACGTAGCCCGCGTCCTGCAGCATAGTCCCGATCGTGTATGTGCCGGAGTCGAGTGGCATCTGTCCCAGCTCATCCGGGTCCGGGTAGCCCCCTACCTCGAAGTTGTCCCGGATCTGTGACCGCAGCGTGCTGAGTCCCGTCAGCAGCGTGGCTCGAGACGGTGCGCACACGGGGCTGCCGGAGTAGTGCTGCGTAAACCGGATGCCCTCGGCAGCGAGGGCGTCCAGGTTCGGTGTCCGGATGAGGCTCTGCCCGTACGCCCCGACCTCGCCGTACCCGAGGTCATCGGCCAGCATGTAGATGATGTTGGGAGGACGTTCATTCTCCGCGGGCGCGCACGCCGAGACGGTCAGCCCGATGAGGATGAATCCGGTCACCCCTACACCGTGCCTCATCGCCGACTCTCCTCGCGGATGGCCCGGAACTCGGTCCCTTCGTTCCAGTTGGGCCAGCTGTCGGACTGGATGACGGCGGCGCCGATCTCGTAGTACAGGACCACGTCGTCGACGGCCCCGGTCAGATCCCATGTGTCGTCGAATTCGTCGGTGACCATGTGGTATCGCTCGCGTGTGTAGCGCGCATTCATCTCGAGCCCGTATTCAGTGCCCCGCTCGACGTGGTCGATCCCGTTACCGGGATAGATCATCGGGACGCCAAGCTTGGCGAGCTCGAAGTGGTCGGAGCGGAAGTAGTAGCCTTTTTCGGGCTCCGGATCGGGATCGATCCTGCGTCCCTGCGCGGCCGCGGCCGCGTCCGCGATCATGTCGAGCTCGGACATCCCGTAGCCCTGAACCACGAGTTCGCGCGTTGGACCGAAGTTGCTGAGGCCGTCCATGTTCAGCCCGGCGACGGTCTGGGTGAGAGGGAAGACGGGGTCGGCCGCGTAGTGCGCCGATCCCAACAGCCCCTGCTCCTCTGCCGTGACTGCCAGAAAGACGATGGAGCGTCGCGGCGCTTCGGGAAGGCTCGCATACGCCTCGGCCAGCTCCAGCATGGCCGCCGTGCCCGAGGCGTTGTCGAGTGCTCCGTTGTAGATCCCATCCTCCCCTGCGTCGACGAGTGCCTGGTCGGTACCGAAGTGATCCCAGTGGGCGATGTACACGAAGTACTCGTCCGGTGCCTCGGAGCCGGGAAGGAGCGCGACCACGTTCTTCGAGTTCGAGAAGCGCAGCTCGTTCTCGACCGACGTCGTCAGTTCCACACCCATCTCGATCGGTCGAAGAGTCCCGGTCGCTGCCTGCTCGTACAGCGCATCGAAGTCCAGGTCGGCTCGTTCGAAGACGGCGCGACTGGTCTCCTCGGTCATCCAGCCTTCGATCGCCACGCGACCCGCGTTCCCGTCCTCGGGCTGGAGATTGAACTGCGGGCCCGTCCAGCTGTTCCGGACCGTCTCCCACCCGTACGCGGCCGGTGCCGTCCGGTGCACGATCAGCGCGGCTGCTGCACCCTGCCGGGCCGCCTCCTCGAACTTGTACGTCCATCGCCCGTAGTACGTCATCGAGTTGCCATTGAATACCGCATCGTCCTGCGTCGCGTATCCAGGGTCGTTGACGAGAATCACGACCGTTTTCCCCGTGGCATCGATCCCCGCGTAATCATCCCAGCCGTACTCGGGCGCGACGATCCCGTATCCGACGAAGACCATTTCGCTGTTCTCGACCGAGGACGATTCGACGACCCGCGTCGTCCAGGTGACGACGTCGTCCGCGTACGCGAAGTCCATCGAACTGCCCCGACCGGTGATCGTGAAGGGCGCCCGTTCGGGGTCGACCGTGATATCGACGAGCGGAACGTCCTGGAAGAAGCTGTCGCCGTTGCCGGGCTGAAGCCCGTAGGACGCGAACTCCTCCGCGAGGTACGCAATCGTCAGCTCTTCACCGGGTGAGGAGGGCGCGCGCCCTCCGAACTCGTCGGAAGCGAGCACTTCGATGTGCCGAGCGATCTCATCTTCCGTGATCGAGGCGGCTCCGGGGGGGCCGTCCGACCCCGCGTCGGTGGAGCAGGCACTCGTCGCAGCGACGAGGGTCAGAGCAAGCAGTGTGGTGCGCGTCATGTGACGTTCCTTCATCGATCTAGAATCTGAGCAGCCGGGTCGCCTTGATCGCCAGTCCGCGTGTTCGGAGGCCTGTACCCTGCGGGCTTCGGTCCCGCTCGTCGGTCCAGACCACGAAGAGTTCGCTACCCGGCGCGTATTCCCACCGGAAGCGTACGTTGCTCGACAGGATCTGGTCCGCCTCGTTGTACTGCAACAGCGCGCTCGCGAACATACGCGGTGTGAAGGCGTAGTCGCTGCGCAGTCTGAACACAGCCTGGGTCTGCTCACCCTCCGGCAGGTCGAGGAGGTTGTAGCTGACCCCCGGTTCGAGCGAAAGGTGGTCGGACACGACCACGCGACCCTGGCTCACGCTGAGCGATCGGATCGAGCCGTCGTAGAAGTCGCCCCATTGGAGCGAGACGTTTCCGGCCAGTCGTCGTTGTGGACCGCTGTTGTACGAGAGGGTCTGGCTCGCGAAGGTGTAGCGACCCGTCGGGATGTCCTGATCTCTCGTGATCGCGAACGGCTGGTCGAGGCGTTCGAACTCGCGAACCCGCTCGATCGACCACCGATCGCTGTTTTCCATCTCGATGTCGAAGCGAGCGGTCTGACGCCGTGACTGCATCCGTCCGGCACCGTCCTCGAAGTAGTCCAGGTTGGCCTGCCACGTCAGCTTCCGTATGGCCTCGATCGAAGTCGGGCGCGGACTGAATCGCACACTGCCCGCCGTTCGCTCGAAGTCGCTTCGTCGGAGGAAGCCGACTTCCGGATTGAAGGAGTCGCCAACCTTCAGTCGGGAGGCTGTGGCTCCGTATCGATCTGCGTTGTAGGTGGCGGCCGCCTGCCAACTCCGGTCGTCGCCGGTCAGGGACGGTGTCTGCGTCTGTGCCCAGTACGCTCCCGCCTCGAAGTTCTCGCCGAAGCCGAACGCCGCGTCGACACCGTACACCCTGTTGGATCCGTTTGACCCGACCGCGATGGACCGATTGGTGAAGATGGCTCCGATCGAGCTGCGTGTGAGGATATCCCTCTGAACGCGGACTACCGAGTAGTTGGTGCTCTCGACGCCAGCCGACTCGACGTCTCCTGTCTGGATATTCACGAGGCCCACGTTGAACGGACCGACTTTTCCGGTGACCCTGCCTCCTCCCCGGATCGGGACGACCGAGCCGCGGTCCAGACCGATTCGGCGGCTGTAGAAGAGCGTCGGACGGTCTCCGCCACCTCGACGGAAGCCACCGCGTCCGCCACCGAATCCGAAGCCACCGCTTCCTCCGCGACCGAAGTCGAAGACGCCGCGTCCCTCGAGGAAGAAGTCCCGTTTCTCCGGGAAGAAGAGGCTGAACCGCGTCAGGTTGACCTGCTGCTCATCGACCTCGACCTGGGCAAAGTCCGTATTCACCGTGACGTCAGCGGTGAGGTTCGCTGTGATGCCGTACTTGAGGTCGAGCCCGATATCGCCGGTGGCGTCGTTGTCGATCGACGGAGTCGCGAGTCGGTTGGTGGAAATCCCGCCGATCGCGTAGGGCTTGAGCTCGAGATTGCTGCCGGCGGGCGGCAGGTCGAGCCCAACGAGAGTTCCACCCGACGAGATACGGTTCATCGCCTGTGGACCGGCCAGGGCAGGTGGTACGGGATTCAGGTACGTCCACTCGTTCTTGTGGCGGATCGAGCGGCGGAGTTGCAGTCCCCACATCCGGTCGGACCCCGCCGTGTAGCGGAGCGACTTGAAGGGAATCGCCATTTCCACGATCCAGCCTCCATCGAACGTGCCCCCCGCGACGTCCCATACCGGGTTCCAGTCGCTGTTGGGGCTTCCTTCTCCCACCACCGCGTAGTCGGCCCTGGCACCCAGGGGGTTGGCGTAGAAGATCACCCCGTTCCTGCGGTCGTAGAACGTGTCGAACATCACGCCGAAATGTTCGTTGTTTCGCAGGCCGGAGGTGTCCCTGCGGTACTCGTTGATCACCCACTCTTCGGGCGGTGCCGTCTCCCAGCAACGACACGTGACGTAGATGTTGTCATCGTCGAAGGCGACCCAGACGTCCGTGCGCTCCGAGGACGGATTGCCCGCGACGGGTACCACCTGGATGAAGTCCCCGAACGGCTGGTAGTCACTGTACACCGCTTCGTCGAGCCGGCCGTCGAGCACCAGGGGAGCGTCGAGCCGAATCGCGCGTACGGTCGCTCGACCCCGCGCATCTCGGGTACTCGACTCGGGAAAGACAGGCGCCGGCGATCCATCGATCATCGACGTCCGAAGCTCCTCCCGGGCCTGGGCGTAACCGGCGACCGGGAAGACCCCGACCAAGAGGACGACCACCACCAACGATGGTGTGAAGAGACGGTTCAGGAGCGTGCGCATCCGGTCACTCGAGGGGGCATGGAGCGGGTGCCGGAGCGGAGGCGGCTCACCCGTGAAAATCGGTCAGCAAACTCCCCGCCGACGGTGGCGCTGGCAAGGACCCGCTAATCCATCGCCGACAAGGACTCGAGACGCGCCTCGGGGAAGACCGGGGCGAGCAGGCCGTCCCTCGAACGACCATACGGATCCTGATTCGCCCTGATGCGATTCACCATCTGCAGCGCGGATTCGCTGCAGGGGGGCAAGTCGTCTTCGATCTGTTCCCTCGGGGTGATCCGATCACCCCATTTCACCAGGAGTGAGCAGTACGTCAGACCTCCGCCGAACGCCGGCATCAGGAGCCAGCTGTTCGGTTCGACCCGCCCCTCTTCGAGAGCCTCCACGAGTGCGACCGGTACCGTCGCGGCGCTCATGTTGCCGTACTTCTCGACCGTGAGCATGACGCGGTCCATCGGAACCCCGGCGTACTTCGCCACCGACTCGATGATGCGCAGGTTTGCCTGGTGGGGTACGACGAGGGAAATGTCGTCGGCGGTGAGGTCCGACCGAGCGAGCACCTCTTTTGACGCGCGAGACATGCCCATCACGGCCCGCTTGAAGATCTGTTGGCCGTCGAAGTCCCAGAACGTGTCACCGAGCGTGATCCCGTACCCGGAGTAACCGCACCCGAAACCACGGACGCGGAGGGTGTCGCGGGCCGTAGCGTCGCAGCCCAGCACGCTGGCGAGCATCCCCTCCTGGTTCTCCGTCGCCTCGAGCACCACGGCTGCCGAACCATCACCGAAAAGGACGGCGACGTTCCGGTTCTTCCAATCCATGTAGCGGCTGATGAGCTCGGTGCCGATCACCACGGCGTTCCGGACCTGTCCGGTCCGGATCATACCCGTCGCGGCTGCGAGGCCGTAGCAGAAGCTCGTGCACGCAGTGTTGATGTCCATCGACGCCGCCTTCGCGGCACCCAGCGAGATCTGGACACCGGATGCGCTGTTCGGGCAGAGCTCTTCGTTGCTGACGCCCCCGTAGATGATGAGGTCGAGGTCTTCGGGGTCGAGGCCCGCGCACGCGAGTGCCCGTCTTGCAGCGAGGGTCGCCAGCTCCGTCGCCGTGACGTGTGAGATCCGACGCTCCTTCATGCCGGTTCGCGAGACGATCCACTCGTCCGAGGTATCGAGGAAGGTCGAGAGGTCGTCGTTCGACAGGACGGCCGGGGGCATACAGGAGCCCCAGCCGGTGATGGCAGCGTAGGTGGGTTGGGTCATGAACGAGCGGGATCGTGGCGGTCGACCCCATGAGCTTGGGGCCGACCGACATGTGTTCGCCAGCGTGACCGATCGCACGTCAGGTGTTCTGTCTGCGATCCGTCGCTCGCTGTATCTATGAGCGAAATCGATCCTCGAACCCTTGGAACAAGGGAGCCTCCACGTGAGCCATGCACACCCTCGCAGCATCGACGTGGCCCGCAGTGCCGATCTGATCATTCGCAGGCTTCTGGCGGTGAAGGCCGGAGAACAGGTCGCCCTGGTGTGCGACCCCCACACCGAAATGAGCCTGGCGTACGCGCTGGCTGGCGTGGTGGAGAGTGTCGGAGCCGAATACACGATCCTGGTCATGCCGACCCGCGGGACGGATCGGAAGAACGAGTTGACCCCTCCGATCGAGCGGGCTCTGGAGGCGGCGAATTGTCTGATCGGCCTCACCGGGTCGTGTGGCGCGCCCACCTACGCGAAGGCGGTCAAGCGCCTATTCGATGAGAGGAGACTTCGAGCCATTTCGATGGTCATGCGCTCTCTCGACAACTTCACTGAGGGTGGCGCTCGAGCCGACTATGATGCGCTGTACGCCGACGGGGAACGGCTCGCGGAGCTCTGGCGGGCGGCGGATCGGATCCGCGTGACCACGCCGGCCGGGACGGATCTTTCTGCACCCATCGGTAGCGAGGCGGTCATGATCGAGTGCGGCTTCGCGACGGAGCCGGGGCAGGAGGCCGCGTTCTCCGATGGCGAGGTGTCGCAGATGCCGCGCAGCGGCACCGCGGAAGGCGTGATCGTGGTCGATGGGCCGATCGCGCACATCGGCACCCCGGACGAACCGATCACCCTGCGCGTGTCGGCGGGCCGGGTCACGGCTGTCGAGGGCACGAGTCCTCAGGCGGAAGAGCTTCGACGGATCATCGAGCGGGTCCCGGACGCCGACAACATCGCCGAGATCGGGATCGGCCTGAATCCGGCGTGTCGCCGGAACGGAGATTTCGAGGAAGAGAAGAAGGCGCGTGGGCTCGTCCACATCGCCATCGGGGACAACGTCTTCTACGGTGGGGACGTGGAGTGCGCCGTGCACATGGACATGGTCCAGTACGCTCCGACCATCACGCTCGACCACCGTCTCGTGGTCGAGGCCGGCGAGGTTCTGTTCGACTGATCCCGGGGCGCGCGGCGTCGAACGCTTGCCGAGGTGCGTGCAGGGCGTCCTTATGACGTGATCGATTGTCCTGTCTCCGACTCTCATTTCGCGGAGCTGTTCATGCGTATCCGGTTGACCACGTCGCTCGCGGCTATCGCCACCTTCCTCACGCTCGTCCCGCCGAGCCTCCTCGCGCAGGAGATCGACGCGGGCCACATCGACCAGATGCGGTTCCGGCATATCGGTCCGACCGGAAACCGGGTCACCTCGGTATCGGGCGTGATCGGAGACCGTTTCACCTACTACGCCGGTGCCGCCTCCGGTGGTCTGTGGAAGACCGACGACGCGGGATTGAATTGGCGACCGATCTTCGACGAGCAGAAGGTCCATGCGATCGGCGAGGTCGCCGTGGCGGACACGGATCCGAACATCGTGTGGGTCGGGACGGGTGAACCGTTCCTGCGCTCGAACGTCTCGATCGGGAACGGGGTCTGGAAGTCCACCGACGCAGGAGAGACGTGGACGCACATGGGTCTCGACCGGACGGGTCGGATCAGCCGGATCATCATCCATCCGACCGATCCGGACATCGTGTACGCGGCTTCGGTCGGGCACGGATATGCTCCCCAGCAGGAACGCGGGATCTACCGGACGACGGACGGTGGAGAGACGTGGGAGCACGTTCTCTTCGTCGATGAGGAAACCGGCGCGAGCGACCTCGTCATGGACCCGAACAATCCGCGCATCCTGTTCGCGGGCACGTGGCAGATCGCGCTGCGCACGTGGGCGCGGACGTCCGGGGGACCGGGTAGCGCGATCCACGTCTCGCGCGACGGTGGAACGACGTGGACGCGTCTGGAGGGCAATGGGCTCCCGACCCGTCAGATCGGAAAGATTGGCCTCTGCATGACCGCCGACGACTCGGACCGGATCTATGCCCTCATCGAGACGGGGGACGGCATCCCGTGGGAGGGCGGGGAGACGGACGGAGGGGAGCTCTGGCGCTCCGACGACGGCGGCGTCAACTGGAACCTCACGAGCTACAACCGCGACCTGGCAGGCCGAACCGCCTACTACACCCGTTGCGAAGTCGCTCCGGACAACAAGAACGAAGCGTATTTCATCGCGGCCGCGTACAGCTGGAGCTATGACGGCGGGGTGACCTCCGAGGCCGCAGGCTTTCTGCAGGGACCGAACTGGGATCACCATGACATGTGGATCGACCCGACGAATCCCGACCGGCAGGCGGTGGGTGGAGACGGGGGGATCTCGGTTTCGGAGAATCGTGGTGACAGCTGGTTCCGGATCCAGCTCCCGATCGCTCAGATGTACCATGTGACGGTCGATAACGCGGTCCCTTACAACGTGATGGGCAACCGGCAGGACGGTCCCTCGGCGCGAGGGCCGTCGAACGCTCGAGCGGGTGGCCTGTTCGGCCCGGGTACGATTCCGCGCAGCGCGTGGATCACTGTCGGTGGAGGCGAGAGCGGGTTCGCGACACCCGATCCCACCGATCCGAACATCGTCTGGTCGAGCGCGTCGGGTGCGGGCGCGGGTGGTGGCATCGTGGTGCGGTGGGATGCGCGCAACCAGCAGTACCGCGAAGTCGAGGTGTGGCCGGAGACGACTACGGGTCACCCCGCCGACAGCGTTCGGTATCGTTTTCAGTGGACGTTCCCGCTTCTGATCTCTCCGCACGACAACAACACGATCTACGTGACGAGTCAGCACGTGCATCGTACCCGCAACGGAGGACAGAGCTGGGATGTGATCAGTCCCGACCTCTCGACCAACGACCGCAGCAAGATGGGCATCAGCGGTGGGCTCACGCCGGACAACATCGGTGTCGAGTACTGCTGCGTGATCTACGCGTTCGACGAATCGCCGGTGGAGGCGGGGGTCCTGTGGGCCGGTACGAACGATGGGCTCGTGCAGGTCAGCCGTGACAACGGCGCGAACTGGACCAACGTCACGGACAACATTCCGAATCTGCCTCCCGACGGCGTCGTCCGAATGATCGACGCGTCGCGGTACGAGGCCGGCAAGGCGTACATCGCCGTCGAGCATCATCAGGTGGGCGACTTCGAGGCGCGCGCCTACAAGACGGACGACTATGGCGAGAACTGGACGCAGATCACGGACGGGGTCGACGACGGTGTGCTCAGCTACACGCGCAGCATTATCGAGGACCCGGTGCGTCCCGGTCTGCTCTATCTCGGTACCGAGTCGACACTGTACGTCTCGTTCGACGATGGCGAGAGCTGGCGGTCGCTGCACACAAACATGCCGCACTCGCCCATGTACGGATTAGTCGTCCAGGAGCACTTCAATGACCTCGTCGTCGGGACGTACGGCCGCGGCTACTGGGTTCTCGACGACATCACACCGCTTCAGCAGCTCACGCCCGAGATCGCAGCCCGCCCAGCGCATCTCTTCTCACCTCGGGCCGCGTATCGGTTCCGGCCGGTCTCGGAGCAGTACACGATGTTCGATGACCAGACCGACGGCGTGGACCCGCCGTACGGTGCATCCATCAACTACTGGCTGGGGGGTGACGTCGCGGGTGAGGCAGAGATCGAAATCTCGAACGGCGCCGGTGAGGTCGTTCGGACCCTGGCCGGGACCACCGTCCAGGGCGTGAACCGGGTCTGGTGGGATCTCGAGGGCGAAGCACTCCAGCTTCCCCGCCTTCGAACCAAGCCGCTCTACGCGGACGACATTCAGCTCGGAGAGGATCGAGTCCGACCGTTCCCCGGCGCTGGTCCATTCGGTGGTGGAGGTCCCTCCATTCTGCAGCCGCCGGGCATGTACTCCGTGACGCTCCGTGTGAACGGAGAGACATTCACCCAATCGCTCGAGGTGCGGAAGGACCCGAACTCCGAGGGCACCGAAGCGGAGATCGCCGAGCAGATCGCAATGCTCGAGGACATCCGGGCCGACGCGGACAGCGCGGTGGCGATGATCGACCGGATCGAATCGGTGCGTCGTCAGGTGCTGGATACGAGGGATATCCTCATCGAGCGTGGCGACCAGCCGGACATCGTGGACGCCGCCAACGCCCTGAACGAGTCGTTGATCGAAGTCGAGCAGGGGCTCTTCCAGATGCGGGGCACAGGGACGGGACAGGATGGTGTCCGGTATCCGACACGGTTGTTCGAGCGCCTCTCGTACCTGTTCAACACGACCTCCGTGGCAGACTTCCGACCGACGGATCAACAGGGCGAGGTGCATGTGATTCTCGAGGAACGACTGGCGATGATCGCGGCCGCGCTCGAGGCCGTGATGGACGACGACGTGGAAGAGTTCAACCGCATGCTTCAGCAACTGGGCCTGCGGATTATCACGTAGCAGCGGGCCCTCCACGAAGAACCGCCCCGGACACCGTTCGGTGCCCGGGGCGGTCGTGGTCGGGTTGATGCTCGGGGGGCTATTGCATCCCCGGAGGGGCGATCCTGCGCATCGATGCCTGCTCGAACGCATACGCCACTTCGATCAGACGCGGCTCGCTGCACGCTCCACCGGTGAAGCTGACCCCGAAGGGACGCGGCTGAACGTCGAACCCGTCCGGCAGGGGTGGGTCGAAGTCCGACTGGATCAGGGCGAAGGGCACGATCACGGTGGGGTATCCGGGGCGCGCCGCGATGCCCGCTCCGCCCGAACCGGGAAAGAGCAGGGCGTCGAGGTCGTGCTCGGCCATCGCGGCGTCGATGCCGCGCTCACCGTTGAGGAGTAGATCGCGCGCCCGGTCCGCCTCGTATGTCGCCCGGTCACCCTCGAGGTCGATGGTGTCGGACTGGTCCAGGCGTAGCTGGTCGTACTTGAGAGCCCCAGCGTCGCGGTGCTCCTCGTTCCATTCACGCAATTCGGTGAGCGTCCGTACGGGCGCAGCTTCGCCGAGCGTCTCCAGCCACACGTTGAAGTCGCGTTTCATTCCGTAGAAGAGGACGCTGCTCCCCCCGGCCGTCATGAGATTCTGCTCCGGATCCGGATCGAGCACACTGGGGATATCGGCCGGGTCGACAATGGTCGCCCCCTGGTCGCGCAGGATCTGGATGGCCTCGTCCATGGCCGCACGAGCCTCGTCCGCGAGTCCGCCCCGCCAGCTGTCCTGGCCCGGAACCTGGACGGAGTCGTAGTACATGGCGCGCGGAATCCCGATTCGCGCTCCCTGCAGGCCATTGGCGTTCAGATACGCCGTGTAGTCGTTCCCGGGCGGTGGCGAGCACGTGGTCGTGGCCGGGTCGTTCGGGTCGGGTGAGGAGCCCTCGAGTACGCCCATCATGATCGCGGCATCCGCGACCGTGCGGGTCATGGGTCCGGCCGTATCCTGATCGCCCGTGATCGGGATCACGCCCCAGCGGCTGATGCGCCCCACCGTCGGCTTGATACCGGCCAGCATGTTGGCGTTCGCGGGAGAGAGGATCGACCCCGAGGTCTCGGTACCGACGTTACCCGCCCAGAAGCTCATGGCCGTACCGATACCCGAGCTGGATCCCCCCACACCGAGCACGGGGCGCCCGTCGTTCCGGCCCTCACGCGGGTCGCGTCGGGGGTCGTAGGGGTTGAGGCCGTAGCCGCCCACCGCGCTGTAATTCCCCGGCATCCCGGCTGCGGTGAAGTTGGCCAGTTCGGTCATCACGGTCTTCGCGAGGATGATCGCACCCGCCTCACGGAGGTTCGTGGTCAGCGTAGCGTCGTACGGAGGGATCAGGTTCTCGAATGCCACGGCCCCGCCCGTCGTGCGGATGTCGGTCGTGTGGACGTTGTCCTTGAGTGCGACCGGAATGCCGTGGAGTGGTCCACGGACCCGGCCTTCGGCACGCTCCTGGTCGAGCCGGTCCGCCTCTGCCAGCGCGTTCTTGTTCACGGTGATCACCGCGTTGACCTGATCTTCGTACATCGCGATTCGAAGAAGATGAGCTTCGACGAGGTCGCGCGATGTGACACGTCCCTCCTCCATGGCCTCCTGCATCTCGAGGATCGTCGCTTCCGCGACATCGAACGGTTCAGTGGCGGCCGGCGTACAGGCCGCCAGGAGGAGTGGAAGGACGAGTCGCGCACGCCTCAGGGTTGATTCTCGGGACATGGTGATGCGGGGGAGGGACGGTTGGACGGCGGATCGGCAGGATCCGTAGCGAAGCCGCCAACATGGGTCGCGGTAGCTGAGGTGCGCCACTGATCGCTTCGTCGGTCGAGGATACAGATAGTGCACGAACGCCCCGTCCGCGGCGAAGCGCGGACGGGGCGTCTTGTTCCCGACGCGAGCCGGTCCGACTGCGTCAGCCGCCGGTCTGGAACGGCAGCGTGATGAAGAATACCAGCCCATCACCGCCCTCGAGCTGGGCTCGAACGCCTGCGGTCGGTCGGAAGTTGCCGAGATCGAAGTCGACTCCTCCGCCGAGATTCAGGCCGAGATTCGTGTTCGACCCGCCGAGATCCCCGGAGAATCGCGCGACGTTCAGGCCGCCGAGGAGGAACGGTACGACACTCGAGTCCTCGAGGGGAACGTCGTACGTGACGTTTCCGTTGAGCTCGAAATAGTCACCTGCCTCCGGAAAGAAGATGATGAAGTCGGCCAGCAGGCCGAATCCTTCACCAAGCTCGTTGAGAGCGGTGCCGAGGCTGGCACCGATCCCGAAGTCAGCGTCGTTCTCGTAGGCGAGCACGGGGCCGACCGTCACCTGTCCGCTAACGGCGACCGGGGCCGCGAGAAGCGCGGTGGTGATGAGTGCGCTCCAGATTCTGCTCGTGTTCATTGGTCCCCTCCCATCATGTCTTGAACCCATACCGCGTTCCGTACGATGACCGGATCGCTCACGGTCGGCAATCCATGAATTCGGGGATCCCGGAGGTGGTGTTGCCGCATTGAGGACGGAGCGGTAGGAGTGTCGTCAGCATGTGAGCGATTTCTCCCATGCCGACTCCGATCCACGACGTCATGCACCCACCCGACGAGCTCCCGAACGCCATCACCGGCCCCGCCGCCTGGCTGGGTCGGGACATCGCTGGTCGAGAGGACGAGTGGCTCATCGTACTCTCCGAACAGGACATCGCCGACCTGGAGCGCGCAGCGCACCACTATCTCTCCCTGGGACGCGACGTGGGTGAGATCACGACCGAAGACTTTCCTCTCGAGACCTTCGGCGCTCATCTCGCACGTCTGAAAGACAAGCTTCTTCACGGGATCGGTTTCGAGGTCCTGAGGGGGCTGCCGGTCGACGAGTACGATCAACTCTTCTCAGCCACCGTCTTCTGTGGCATCGGCGCGCACCTGGGGAGCGCGCGGTCCCAGAATGCGCAGGGGCACATTCTCGGTCATGTCCGTGACACGGGAGCGAGTTCGAGGGATCCGAACACGCGCATCTATCAGACGGCTGAACGCCAGAGCTTCCATACGGACAGCGCAGATATCGTGGGTCTGCTCTGCCTCCAGGACGCAAAGGAGGGCGGAGAGTCCCTGCTCGTCAGTGCATTGTCGATCTACAACCGCATGAAGTCCGAGCGACCGGACCTGCTCGATCGCCTTTTCGATCCGATCGCCACGGATCGGCGGGGCGAGATCCCTCCTGGGGCTGAGCCGTATATGGAGATCCCGGTCTTCAATTGGCATGCCGGGCATCTAACGGTCTTCTACCAGCGGCAGTACATCGAGAGCGCACAACGATTCGAAGGAGCGATGCGCCTGAGTCCCGAGCACGTGGAGGCGCTCGACCTGCTCGACGCGTTGGCGAACGATCCGGATATGCATGTCCGCATGCGCCTCGAACAGGGCGACATGCAATTCGTCTACAACCACTCGCAGCTGCACGACCGGACCGACTTCATCGACTGGTCCGAGCCCGAGCACCGTCGTCACCTCTTGCGGCTCTGGCTCTCACCCACCGGTGACCGCGAACTGCCGGAGTGTTTCACCCAGCGGTACGGTTCCATCGAGATCGGCGACCGTGGCGGCATCATCACCGAGCATACCGTCCTGACGGCGCCGATCGACTGAGCGTGCCCGGGCGATGCGGGGTTCAGTCCTGGCCCTCCAGCACCCGGAGGTACTCGCGGTCCCACGCGGCGATCATGCTCTCCAGTTCGGCATACGGCCCGGGTGTGTAGGCGCGCGACGTGATCCCCTGCTGGGAGAGCTTGCTCACCATCCAGTCCTGCTCGTTGGTCATGTTCCAGAACTCGATCGCGGGCTGGGGATCGAAATCGGGCGCGGCCATCGCGTCGGGGTGGAAAAGCCAGTCGCAGACGATCTGCGTCCGGTCCGCGGCGAGTCGATCGATCCTGTGGATCAGCACGTAATCCGGGTGAAGGCTGAGCAGCAGGTTGGGAAAGATCGTGTAGTACTGGACCAGATTCAGGTCTTCGCCCTCGAGCCCGCCGAGCGGCGCAGCGCACCGCTGCCCCGTCATCGTCATGCTTCCGCCCTCGATCTCCATCTTCATCGGGCCGCCGAGGAATGGCCCCTCCTCCAGATCGTTCCACGCGTTACGGAAGGGGGTCAGACGGTTCAGGACGGGGTGGAGCGCAGGACAGTGGTAGCATTCGGAGTAGTTCTGGAAGACGAGTTTCCAGTTCGCCGCGATGTCGTACACGATGCGGTGCGCGATCTGGAGTTTCGCGAGGTCCCAGCGGGTGAACTTGTCGATGAGAGGAGCGAACGCCTCCTCGAACGGCTCCGGATCTTCGGACAGGTTCACGAACACGCAGCCCTCCCACTCCGCAACGGCGACCGGGAGGAGCGGGTAATCCGCCTTGCAGAAGGACTCCACGTCGTCCATGAACGGCGCGCCCGTCAGCTCGCCACTCAGGGCGTACGTCCACGCGTGGTACCCACACTGGATCGACTTCGGGAAGGTCCCGGTCGGCTCCGTCACCAGTCTGGTCCCACGGTGACGGCACACGTTGTGGTGTGCATGGATCCGGCCCTCGTGATCGCGGAGGACGATGACGCTCTCCGACTCGACCTCGAAGAGCATGTATGCACCAGGGTGGGCGATCTGTGACGCGCGCCCGACGAAGAGCCAGCGGCCGAAGAAGATTCGCTCGGTTTCCTGCTCGTATACGTCCTTGCCGACGTAATACCGGCGCTCGAGCGTCTTGGCGTCGAAGGCAGAGCGTGAAGACATGGACCGTGGTGGGGCTACTTGGTGACGAGCGGTGGCAGGAGAACGGCAGCGAGGATGAGCACGAGCTTGTTGTCCATGATCTCTCCTCGGGGGGACAGCAAGGTAGGTCGATCGTCGTCCGTTGCGAACGCGGCAGTGCCCGAAAGGTGAGGGACGGAGGGGCAAGACGTATCTTGGAACATCCCCAGCCCCTGACTCTGTCCCGCATGAACCACTGATGAACCGATCCGAGATGCTGCGGCGTGTCCGTGAGCGGACCGATGCCGGAAGTTCGTGGGACATCGTCGTGATCGGGGGTGGGGCGACCGGCCTGGGGATCGCCGTCGACGCGGCCGCCCGCGGTTACGACGTCGCTCTCTTCGAGTCGAGCGACTTCGGCAAGGGCACGTCCAGCCGGTCGACGAAGCTCGTCCACGGGGGTGTTCGGTACCTTCAGCAGGGGAATGTACCGCTCGTGATGGAAGCTCTGCGTGAGCGGGGGATTCTGCGCAACAACGCACCACACCTGGTCAGCGATCTGCCCTTCGTCGTTCCGAACTATCAGTGGTGGGAGGCACCGTTCTACGGTGTCGGTATGCGCGTGTACGACGTGCTGGCCGGGAAGTACGGCTTCGGCCACTCGAAGAACCTCTCGGTCGAAGAGACGATCGAGCAGCTCCCCACCATCGAGACCGACGGACTTCGGGGTGGTGTCGTCTACCACGACGGGCAGTTCGACGATGCGCGGCTGCTCGTGCACATGGCGATCACGGCGTGGGAGCAGGGTGCGGTCCTCGCGAACTACTGCCCTGTCGTCGAGGTGTCGAAGGGCGACGACGGATTCGTGGACGGGGTCGTCGTGCGTGACGTGGAGTCTGACACGGAAGTCCGGGTCAGCTCAAAAGTGGTGATCAACGCGACCGGCGCGTGGACGGATACGGTCCGGCGCCTGGATCGGCCGGATGCTCGCCCGTTGATTCAACCGAGTCAGGGCGTGCACATCGTGCTCGATCGCACGTTCCTGCCCGGGTCGTCCGCGATCATGGTTCCCAAGACGGATGACGACCGCGTGCTGTTTGCGATTCCGTGGCACGACCGGGTGCTCGTCGGCACGACGGATACGCCGATCGACGAGGTGGAGGAGGAACCGTTGCCGTTCGACGAGGAGGTCGACTTCCTCATCGAGCACGCGGCTCGCTACCTGACACGGGACCCGGGACCGGACGACGTGCTGAGCGTCTTCGTAGGGATTCGACCGCTCGTCGCCGAGACCGATGCGGGCGACACCGCGGAAATCTCCCGTGAGCACGTGATCCGGATCAGCGACTCCGGTCTCATCTCGATCGCCGGAGGGAAGTGGACCACGTACCGGAAGATGGCGAAGGATGCCGTGAGTACCGCTCAGGCGCTCGGCGATCTCGAGGATGTCGGATGTCCGACCCGTGAGCTCCGCATCCATGGATACCATCTGAACGCAGAACGCTTCGGGCGCCTCTCCGTGTACGGGTCCGACGCACCCGAAATCGAGGAGCTCATGCGGTCCAGGCCGGGGATGGGAGACCCCGTCCACCCGCGACTCGATCTGACGCCGGCGGAAATCGTCTGGGCGTGTCGAGAAGAGATGGCCCGCACCGTGGACGATGTGCTCGCCCGCCGAAGCCGCTCGCTGATCTTCGATGCCCGTGCGGCGATCGAGGCTGCGCCTCGCGTCTCGGAGGTCATGGCCGATGAGCTGGGTCGCGACGCGTCGTGGATCAACGCTCAGGTCACCGACTTCGAGGCCATCGCTCGCAGATACGTCTGGCCCCGATAGCGTGACGGCCGAGCAGGTGCGCTCCCTCGCCCGGGCGCGTGCGCCGATCGTGCTCCTTCATCCGGAGGATCGTTTTCGGCCGATGTCCCCCGACGCGTTCGTTGTCGATTCGCGACTCCGCATGTACGACCGGCGGCAGCAAGCGCACATGCCACTTCACCCGGTCCTGAATCTCAGGACACGGGAGTGGACGAAGCCACCCGCCGTACGCGCTCTCATGGGCCCCGACTTCTTCAATCCTCCCCTCGACCTCCTCGGCTCCCTGGCGCTGCATGAAGACGGCACGAACCGACGGCCATTCGACGGGAAGGCCGCGAGTCGGCGAAACGTCTTTCTCGAGCATCGACAGAAGAATCCGAGAGGCGAGGAGGACCCGACTGGTCATGCGACCACCTTCTATTACTGGAAGTCGATCGGAGACGGCGACGGGTTGCTGACGTTCTGGTTCTTCTACGGGTACTCGCGCTACCAGGCCGTCCCGCTGTTCGGGCATCAGGGAGACTGGGAGCATGTTTCGCTCGTTCTTGACGGAAACGGGCGAGTGCGGGGGGCCTACTTCGCCGCTCACGGTCGTCCGAGGCGTATCGACGCCGACGACCTCGAAATGGTCGATGGTCGGACGGTGGTCTACTCGGCGAAGGAGTCCCATGCGTCGTATCCGACCCGCGGGAAGCACGCGGACGGCGATGAGACGAGCGAAGGCCAGCGTTGGGAAACATGGCGTTCCCTCGACGCGCTCTCCGTCCAGGAGTGGCGTCACTTTGCCGGCGCTTGGGGTGCGGCGGGGACCGTGGCCGCGACGACGGGCCCTCTCGGTCCCTGGTACAAGCGTCACCGGAAATAGCGCGCGCCGCGGCGCGAGCGAATCCGGGGGTGCGGGGGGCTCCGTGGTGTCCTAGTCTGCCGGAGTCGAGTCGAAGGGACCTCCGCCCTCGCACGTAGACCTCTGCAACAACCGCTCTCCAACGCCCACTCAGGAACGACATCATGCTCATCAGCAATACGCAGGAGATCCCCGGGAAGACCGTCGTCGAGTTCTTCGGCGTCGTCAGTGGTAGCACCGTTCGGGCGAA
>CALHIO010000223.1 GCA_938030915.1 uncultured Gemmatimonadota bacterium | reverse complement strand
GCGGCTTCGCCTACGCGACGGATCACATCTCGATGCCGTGTGTCTCCGGCGGAGAGGGAACGGCGTGCGTTGCGCCGTCCGTGGACACCGCGATCGACGGTTCCTACACTATCGCCCGCCCGCTCTTCATGTACACGGCCGTTGCTCCCGCAGGCGGAGTCAAGGAGTACATGGACTGGATTCTCAGTGATGAAGGGCAGTGCATCATCTTCGAGAAGGGGTACGCGCCTGTCACCAGCGTGACCTGTGTCTGACCATCGTTCCTGACTCGAATCCAACGGCGAGGAGCTTCGTGGAAGAGTCCACTTACACGCATTACGAAGAGCGGATGAAGGCGGATCTCGAAGAGATCCGTGAGAAGGTCGGCCGACTCGCGACCCTGATCGAACGTCAGGTCGGTGACGCCATGCATTCGTTCCTCGAGAAGGACCGAAACCTCGCCAACGATGTGGTGCTGGGTGATCGACGCGTGAATCGAAAGATCCGCGATATCGATCACATGTGTCATGCCTTCATCGTTCGACACGCGCCGAGCGCGGGGCATCTCCGATACGTTTCGGCGGTGCTCCGCCTCGACGTGGCGCTCGAGCGGATCGGGGACTACGCCAGCACGATCGGTCGTGAAATCATCCAGCTTAGCGGACGCCCCCCGGAACGGATCGTTCGCGACGTGGAGCTGATCAGCCATCAGGCACGTCGGACCCTGCACCAGGCGCTGGTCTCTTTCCTGGAGGGAGATGCCGACCTCGCCAACGAGACGTACGGCATGGCCGGCCAGACCGACTCCACGCTGGAGAAGGTCTTCGAGGAGCTTCTTGCGGCGGGTGAAGGAAAGGAGATCCCGCTGCGCGATGTGTTCGCCCTGCTGAGGATCATCAACCTCCTCAAGCGTGTCGCTGAGCAGGCGGAGAACGTGTGTGAGCAGACGCTGTTCTCGGTGACGGGGGAGACCAAGGATCCCAAGTCGTTCCGGATCTTGTTTCTGGACGAGCGGAACGACGGCGTATCACAGATGGCCGAGGCTTATGCCGCCAAGGCATTTCCCGAGAGCGGTAGCTACGAGAGCGCCGGTTGGAATCCCGTTGACGCACTGGACCCCGGACTCGTCGAGTTCATGGACAGAAGCGGCGTGGACATGCAGGGCAAGAAGCCGTCAAGGCTCCGGCCGATTCACGAGGAGCCGAGGCACTGGCACATCGTCGTGGGACTCCACCCGGAGGCCCGCGAGCACATCCCGCTATTGCCGTTCCGCACGCTCTTCCTCGATTGGTCCAACGTCGTGTCGGTCGACGGTCATCCCGAGGACCTGTCGGAGGAGCAGATGGACGAGGCGTTGAAGAGCGTGAAGCTCAGCGTCCGCGACCTCATGCTCATGCTTCGGGGGCCCGATGCCCGCTGACGTCCAGGCGGACGCCCTTTCGAACACCATCGCCGACGACCTCAACACGCGTGGTCGGGACTGGTATGTGGACCGGGCGGTTTCGGTCGGCGTGTTCGTCGGGGGTGTGTCCGCGATCGTCTTCATCATCGGGATCTTCATCTTCGTTACCCGGGAAGGACTCGGCTTTGCGCTGGGCACGCTGGACGTGAAGGAGTTCTTCACGTCCATGAACTGGCGACCGACATCCGAGCGGAATCCCACGTACGGAATCCTCGCGCTCATGGCGGGTACCGCCAGTGTGACCGGACTGGCGATGCTGGTGGCGGTTCCATTCTCACTTGGCGCCGCGATCTACATCGCGGAATTCGCGTCGGGCCGCATGAGAGAGTCCCTGAAGGTGCTCGTCGAGCTCCTGGCCGCGATCCCGTCCGTGGTGTGGGGCTTCATCGGCATGTCGATTATGAATCCACTCATCATCGACATGTTCGACGTGCCGGTGGGGCTGAGTGTTCTCAACGCAGGCGTCATCCTCGGGCTCATGGCTGCACCCATCATGACCACGATCGCCGAGGATGCGCTCAAGGCCGTCCCCGACTCGTACCGCGAAGCGGCCGAGGCGATGGGTGCGACGCGCTGGCAGGTCGTCTTCAAGGTCGTTTTGCCGGCCGCGAAGAACGGTCTCATGGCCGCCGTGCTCCTCGGTGTGGGGCGCGGCTTCGGTGAGACGATGGCCGTCCTCATGGCGAGTGGGCACGCCATCAACATTCCGACCAGCCCGTTCGACTCGGTGCGGGCCCTGACGGCGACGATTGCCGCCGAGCTCGGAGACACGGCGCGAGGCTCGGATCACTACGGCGTGCTCTTCACGCTCGGAATCTTCCTCTTCGTCGTGACGTTCGTCATCAACCTCACGGCAGACATCGTCGTGAAGGGAGTGGGCAAGAAACAATGAGCATGTTCGCCCGCACTGCCCTCGACCAGCAGAACCGCCGTGTCGAGTGGCTCGTGAAGACGCTCTTCCTGATGATGACCGTGCTTCTCATCGTTCCGGTCGTCCTCATCATGGGAATCCTGATCCAGCGCGGTGCCCCGGTACTGTCGTGGGGTTTCCTGACCGAAGTCCCGACGAACGGAATGACGGCGGGCGGGATTTTCACGGCGCTGATCGGTACCGTCTGGATCGTCACGGTTGCCCTCATCGCTTCGGTTCCGATCGGCGTGGCTGCCGCGGTCTATCTATCGGAATACGCTCCGGACAATTGGCTCACCCGGGCGATCAACCTGGCCATCATCAACCTGGCCGGTGTCCCATCGATCGTGCACGCGCTCTTCGGACTCGGCGCGTTCGTGGTGTTCTTCGGCTTCGGTCGCAGCATCCTGGCGGCATCCCTGACGCTCGCGGTGATGACACTCCCGATCGTGATCGTTGCCACCCGGGAGTCTTTGCAGGCAGTCCCTCATGCGTTCCGCGAAGCGTGCTGGAACATGGGTGCGACCCGCTGGCAGACGATCCGGAAGGTGGTTCTTCCGAATTCCATCAGCGGGATCCTGACGGGCGTGATCCTCGAGGTTTCGCGGACCGCGGGAGAGACGGCGCCCATCATGTTCACCGGGGCGGCAGCCTTCCTTCCGTTCCTGCCGCAAGGCGTGCTGGATCAGACGATGGCGATGTCGCTCCATCTGTATGTCGTCTCGACTCAGGTGCCGAACGTGCCCGAAGCACTTCCGTTCGGAGTCGCATTGGTCCTGATCTCGATGGTCCTGGTGATGAACGCCACGTCCATCGCCTTCCGGGTCTATCTGCGGAACAAGCGCAAATGGTAGACGTGGCGCCCAAGCTCTCCGTCCGAGACCTGACGGTTCGCTATGGAGACAAGACCGCGCTCGACGGGATCAGCCTCGACGTGCTCCCGAATGAGATCTTCGGCATCATCGGACCCGCAAACAGCGGGAAGACGTCCTTCCTCCGGGCGCTCAATCGCATGGAGGAATTCGACACGAACATGACGGTGGAAGGGGAGATCCTCTTCGAGGGGCAGGATATCACGGCCGTGCGGAATGTCTACGCGCTACGGCGCAAGGTGGGGGTCGTGTTCCCGCTGCCGGTGGGTCTTCCGATGAGCATCTACGAGAACGTGGCGTTCGCGCCCAAGCTTGCCGGGATCAAGAAGAAGGCGCAGCTGGACGAGATCGTGGAGCGTTGTCTGACCCGCGCAGCCTTGTGGGACGAGGTGAAAGACCGTCTCAACGCGCTCGGAAGCCTTCTTTCCGGGGGTCAGCAGCAGCGACTCACCATCGCCCGCGCTCTATCGCAGGATCCGGAGCTGCTTCTCCTGGACGAGTTCTCGATCGCGGTCGACCCGGTGACCACGATGCGCATCGAGGACGTTCTGAAAGAACTCAAGGATGAGATCACGATCGTGCTCGTCACCAACCTCGTGCAGCAGGCCCGCCGCCTGGCGGATCGGACGGCGTTCTTCCTGGAGAGTGAACTCGTGGAGATCGCCCCGACGGAGGACCTCTTCACCGGTACGGTGAAGGATCAGAGGACCCGGGATTACGTGGAGGGTCGGTTTGGCTGAGATCGCCATCGAGACCCGCGACCTGAACCTCTGGTACGGGACGTTCCAAGCCCTGTTCGACGTGAACATTCGGGTGAAGCAGGGGATGATCACGTCGCTCATCGGACCATCCGGGTGTGGAAAGTCGACGCTGCTGCGGACGGTCAACCGCGTGAACGAGCGGCTCGGCTACGTCCGTACCACGGGAACCGTGGACGTCATGGGCGAGGATGTCTTCGCCGCCGGCGTCGAGTTGGCGCGTCTGCGCAAGGAGGTCGGCATGGTCTTTCAGCGACCGAATCCCCTCCCGCTGTCGATCCGCGACAACGTGCTCTTCAGTCACCGCATTCATCGCGGGAACGAAAAGGTGTCCCGGGCGGATGAGGATGTGCTCGTCGAAGACGCTCTTCAGCAGGTCCTGTTGTGGGATGACGTGAAGGACCGCTTGAGCCAGCGCGCGACCTCGCTGTCGCTCGAGGAGCAGCAGAAGCTCTGCATCGCACGGCTGCTGCCCGTAAAGCCGTCCGTCCTTCTCATGGATGAGCCGACGTCGGCGCTCGATCCGAAGGCGACGGAGGCGCTCGAAGCCCTGATCTGGGGGCTCCGCGGGTCGTACACGATCCTGATCGTGACGCACAACATGGCGCAGGCGCGCCGTGCGAGTGAGGAGTGCGCCTTCATGCTCCTCGGCAAGATGATGGAGATCGGCCCGACGGACGCCCTCTTCCTGTCACCGAAGCTCTCCGAGACGGCTGATTACATCGAGGGCCGCTACGGCTGATCGGCTGGGTGCAGGTCACCTGCCGAGGGCCCCTGTCCGTGACCGGAGTGTGCGCCGGCCGTGACCCGGGTGTGCGCGAGCCGTGACCGGGTGTGCGCTTGTGACAGATCTGTGACACAAGCGTCACGAGTTCGCCGACTTGTGTAACGATCATTACGCGTTCTCCATTTCTACGAAGACTCCACCGACAGGCTCATGTTCAAAATCCGGACCGCGCTGCTTCTCCTTCTGGTCCTCCCGGTCCTCCCAGCTGATCTGGTCGCTCAGCAGGCGGACAGAGGCTCCCGCGGCATCTTCATCGAGAGCGCTGACGGTCTCTGGAGCACGGCGCTCCAGTTCCGTCTGCAGTTCCGCATCTCCAACCCGTACGACTCGGACCCGAACGATCTGGGCGATTTCGATACCGAGACGATGAACACGGCGATCCGGCGTGCGCGCTTCAAGGTGAACGGTCGTGGCTTCCAGCCGTGGCTCGCCTACTACATGGAGTTCGACGTCGGCAGCGCGAGTCTTCTCAATTACGAGTTGAAGGTCGAGCCCTCCCCTCAGTTCAACTTCAAGGTGGGGCAGTGGAAGGCGAACTACACGCGCGAGCGCATCGTATCGTCGGGGCGCCAGCTCACGGTCGACCGCTCTCTCATCAACCGGCCCTTCACGATCGACCGTCAGCAAGGTCTTTCGATCTACGGTCACCTCGCGGAGGGTACTGCGGCGGACCTGAACTACTGGGTCTCGGCGTTCACCGGGATGGGGCGGGCCGGCACTCGAAACGACGATACCGACCTCATGTACATGGGCCGTCTCCAGTGGAGCCCGCTCGGGAACCAGGTGCCGTTCCGCAGCGGTGACAACGCTCGCTCGGAAGAGGCGCAGCTCTCGTTCGCCGTGGGCGCCAACACCAACAACAGCCCGTGCACTCGCTTCTCGGGGAGTGGCTGTGGCACGCTCGAGGGCTACTCCTCAGGAGGGGACTATCAGGTTCAGCAGGCGATGTTCGAGACCGCCTTCCACTACCGCGGTTTCTCCTGGGCCCAGGAGTACCACTGGAAGAAGGTCCGGGACAACGACACGTCGAACGAGACGGAGCTGACCGGGAACTACGTGATGGTCGGATACTTCCCGAGCGAGTTGATCGAGGGCGTGCCCGAACCGCTCGAGCTCGGGTTCCGGTGGTCGGAGTTCCGGCCGGACGACTCGGTCGATGCCTCGGACTGGCGAGAGCTCACCTTTGCGGTGAACTGGTTCTTCGCCGATCACGACAACAAGATCACTGCGGAGTACGCCCTGTTCCGGGCCCAACAGACGACCTTCGAACGGAATGACGGCCGAGTGCGGCTGCAGTGGGACATTCAGTTCTGAGTCCACCGCCGGTCAATCCGAGCCGCTCCTTCGGCAGGTCCTGAGGCAACTCCCCGGAGCCGGCCGTCCACCGAGACGCCGGCTCCGGGGTTTTTTCGTGTCCGACCCGACGTGATGTCGACGCCGCGCAGTGGCAGCGCCGGGCATTGATCTCACTGCAATCTTCCGGGACTTCGCGGAGGACCCCTGCGGGGTCTATACTTTCGCGCCGCGACCGTAGAGCGCCGACCGCTCGAACATGTCTACGCGCTCCTCCTGACCTTCCAATCTGGCCGCCCCATGACCCGTTCTCCGTCGATCATCTATACGTGGACCGACGAAGCACCCTACCTCGCCACCCACGCGTTTCTGCCCGTGATCCGCGCGTTCGCCGGAGCAACCGGCGTGCCGGTCGAAACGCGGGACATCTCTCTCTCCGGTCGGATTCTGGCTGTCTTTTCGGATTCGCTCGGGGCCGAGCATGCCGTACCGGACGATCTCGCCGAACTTGGCCAGCTCGTCGAGACCCCGGAGGCCAACGTGATCAAGCTTCCGAACATCAGCGCTTCGATTCCGCAGCTGAAGGCGTGCGTCGCCGAGCTCCAGGGTCACGGCTATCCGCTACCCGACTATCCTGACGAGCCGGCGAACGACGTGGAGCGCGAGATCAGGGCTCGCTACGACTCAGTGAAGGGGAGCGCCGTGAATCCGGTGCTCCGTCAGGGGAACTCCGATCGACGCGCGCCGAAGTCCGTGAAGGACTTCGCCCGGGCGAACCCGCCCCGCATGCGCGCATGGCCCGAGGATTCGGCCTCCCACGTTTCGACCATGTCGAGTGGCGATTTCCGTCACAATGAGACGTCCGTGACCCTTGCCTCACCTACGACCGCCCGGATCGAGCATGTCTCGACCGAGGGGGCGCTCACCGTTTTGAAGGACGGTCTCGCTCTGCAGGAAGGTGAGGTCCTCGATGCGACCTTCATGAGCCGAGACGCGCTCGTCGCGTTCCTGCGTGAGCAGGTCCGAGATGCCCGGGACCGGGGAGTTCTGTTCTCGTTGCACATGAAAGCAACGATGATGAAGGTCTCGGACCCGATCATCTTCGGGCACGCCGTGCGCGTCTTCTTCGCGGACGTCTTCGAAAAGCACGGCGAGACCTTCGATCGGCTCGGCGTATCCGTGAACAACGGGTTCGGAGACGTCCTGTCCAAGATCGCGGAGCTGCCGGAGGCCGAGCGGGCGGATATCGAGGCGGACATCGCAGCGGCCTATGCCGACGGACCGGGTATCGCGATGGTCGATTCCGATCGAGGGATCACCAACCTGCACGTTCCGAGCGACATCATCATCGATGCCTCGATGCCTCCGATGATTCGTGATTCGGGTCGCCTCTGGAATGCCGACGGAGCGCTGGAGGACACCAAGGCCGTCATTCCTGACTCCAGCTACGCGGGCATCTACGACGCCTGTGTGCGGGACTGTCAGGCGCACGGACAGTTCGATCCATCCACCATGGGCAGCGTGCCGAATGTCGGACTCATGGCCCAGAAGGCCGAGGAGTACGGCTCGCACGACAAGACGTTCGTCATGGACGCAGCGGGCACCGTCGCCGTGAAGAACGCGGCCGG
>CALHIO010000222.1 GCA_938030915.1 uncultured Gemmatimonadota bacterium | reverse complement strand
GGCGGAGCAGCCTGGCTCGTGCTGGAACGCCCGATCCGCGGGGAGAGGCTTTGGGGCTCGCGAGTGGCTGACCAATCCACACCCTGACCCCAACCCTCCACTCCCTCTCCACCCCGTAGTAGATTTCCGGCCCCGAAGCATCCGCAGAATCACACGCCGGACATACATACGATGAGCACGCTCCTGACCCCCTCTCGACCCGCCCTGTCGGACCTCACCGAACAGGAGCGGATGTTCCAGGAGGCAGCCCGCGACTTCGCGAACGCGGAGATCGCGCCGAAGGTCATGGAGATGGACGAGGCGGCGCAGATGGATCCTGCGCTCCTCCCCCAACTCTTCGAGATGGGGCTCATGGGGATCGAGATCCCGGAAGAGTTCGGCGGCACGGGCGCCGACTTCTTCACGTCGATCCTCATCGTCGAAGAGCTGTCGCGCGTCGATCCCTCGGTTGCCGTTCTGGTCGACGTGCAGAACACACTGGTCATCAACGCCCTCCTCCGATGGGCCGACGATGAGCAGAAAGCGCGCTACCTCCCGATGCTCGCGTCGGACACCGTCGGGGCATACGCCCTTTCCGAGGCGGGGAGTGGCTCGGATGCGTTCGCACTCTCGTGCCGGGCGACTCAGGACGGGGACGACTGGATCCTCGAGGGTCACAAGCTCTGGATCACGAATGGGAACGAGGCCGGCGTCTTCATCGTCTTCGCCACGGTGGATCCCGACGCAGGGTACAAAGGGATCACGGCATTCCTGGTCGAGAGAGACTTCGAGGGCTTCTCGGTAGGCAAGAAGGAGGACAAGCTCGGGATCCGGGCGTCGTCCACGACAGAGCTGCTCTTCGACAACGTGCGCGTCCCGGGCGCCAACGTTCTCGGCGAGGTCGGCACCGGATACAAGACCGCGATCGAAACGTTGAACGAGGGCCGTATCGGGATCGGCGCCCAAATGCTGGGTCTGGCCCAGGGCGCCCTCGACAACACGGTCCGCTACGTGCAGGAGCGCGAGCAGTTCGGTCGCGCGATCGGATCGTTCCAGGGTGTCCAGTTCCAGCTCGCCGAGATGGCGACGGAGATCGAGGCCGCACGCCTCATGGTGTACAACGCCGCGCGTCTCAAGGACGCAGGCCAGCCCTTCGTGACCCCGGCGGCAATGGCCAAGCTGTACGCCTCGGAGATGGCACAGAGGGTGGCGTCGATGTGCATCGACCTCCATGGTGGGTACGGCTTCACCAAGGAGTACCCGGTCGAAAAGCTGTATCGGGACGCCAAGATCGGGACCATCTACGAGGGCACGTCCAACATGCAGAAGCAGACCATCGCCAAGGCGTTGATGCGATGAGCGGCGCACTGCTCGGTCTCGGCCTGATCACCTTCGGTGTCTGGGAGGCCCTCCTCGTCTTCGGGATCCTGATGCTCCTCTTCGGAGCGAAGAAGCTGCCCGACCTCGCGCGGGGGCTCGGCAGCGGGATCCGGAATTTCAAGGGCGAGTTGCAGGCACCGCCCGACGATCACGACGACGAGTCAGACGACGCCTGATCCCGTGACGGGGCACCTTTCCCGGATCGCCGTCGTCCTCGATCACCCCAAGGACGTCGTCAACATCGGCGGCGTCATCCGGGTGATGAAGAACTTCGGGCTCTCCGATCTCCGGCTGGTCAATCCGGACGAATTCGATGCCTACCGGCTCGAGGGAATCGCGCACCGGACGCGCGATCTGATCGAATCCGCCGGCACCTTCGAATCGCTCGATGACGCCATCGCCGACGCGACCTTCGTCGTCGGTACGACGGCTCGCTCTCGGACAGCGGGGCGGACGTTCTCGACCGCGGGTGATCTGGCTCCCACCATCGCGAGCCGCACCGTGGATGGAACCGTCGCGATCCTGTTCGGCCGGGAGGATCGCGGGCTCACGAACGAAGATCTCGATCGCTGTCACGCGGTATCGATCATCCCGACAGATCCCGAGTACTCGAGCCTGAACCTGGCCCAGGCCGCGCTCGTCATGGCGTACGAGGTCTTTCTCGCGATCGACGGTGGCGAGATGGAGATGCCCAAGGGTCGCCGGGCGACCCGCCCTCCGACGTCCGGTGAACTCGAAGAAACGTTCAGTGCGATCGCCGATGGACTGGCCGCGATCGACTTCTACAAGGCGCGTAAGCCCGAAGCCGTCATGCGTACACTTCGCACGATCATCTCCCGTGCGGAACCGGACCTCCGAGAGGCGCGGCTCCTCGCCGCCGTGGGATTCGAAATCGGGAATTATCTCCGCCGGAACGAACTTCCCCGAGCCGATGCCGGTGACGCCGGTACCCCTCCGCACGTCGAAGGCCAGGAATCCTGAGTGAATCCGAGCCGAACAATCTGTTGTCGGTCGTACCTCAGCCACGCATTATGGTCGCGAGAGGACTCGCTCCCAGGGCTCATCCGCCGGCTGACGCCGACCGATCCATGACCAGCTCCGACACAGGCCACACCGCTTCCGCCGGTGAACGGTTCCGCGTGCTGCTCGAGGCCAGCCGACGGCTTGGCGCGACGCTGAGTCCGGACGAGCTCCACGAGGCCATCTACCGAGAAACGGCCACCGCGCTGCCAGCACCCGGGTTCTACCTCGCTCTTCACGATCATGGTCGTGACCTGGCCCGGGTCGTCTTCTTTGCGGAGCACGGCGAGGGGCAGCATGCCGATATCGCATACAGAGGATCCGACTCGGAAATCCTGACGACGCAGAAGGCCTCTCTGGTGCGGGACGGGCTGATCGACGCGTCACTGATGTCCGTCGGTGACAACGAGTCGGAGCCCACCCGGTCGGCGGTCACGGCCCCCCTGCTGCACGAGGGCCGGGTGCTCGGGGCCATCAGCGCGCAAAGCTACGAGCCCGACACCTACGATGAGGACGACCTCGACTTCTTCGAGGAGCTCGCGCGCATCGCAGCAGTGTCGATCTTCAACTCGCAGCAGTTTGCGGAGCTCGAACGTCGCCGGCGCGAGGCCGAGGAGGTCGAGGAGATCGGTCGGGCGCTCACGAGCAAGCTCGATCCGGACCAGGTCGTTCGGATGATCGTGTCCGCAGTGTCGGATGTGCTCGACGTCGATGGCGTGGCCGTGTGGCTCTGTGATCCAAGCGATCGCGCACATTGCCGGGTGGCGGAATCGAGCGGGGACATCGCGCTGCCGATCGGACTCGAGTGGCAGCTCACGGACGAACTCTACACGCGGCTCATCGATCAGTGGGAGCCTGTCCATCTGGACAACCTCGCCGGGGCGAGTGAGGTGCCCGAGCACGTCGCGGAGCATCTGACCGGAGGCTCGGCGATCGGTGTGCCGCTCATCCTCGGCGGTCAGGTCGACGGCGTCCTTACCGCGGGGAGCAAGCAGGCACGTCGCTTCGGTAAGGAGGAGATCGCGGTCCTTCAGCGGCTGGCGAGTCAGGCATCGGTCGCGCTGGGCAACGCTCGGCTTCATGCGAATCTCCACGCTCTGTCGCTGACGGATCCGCTTACAGGCCTGCCGAACCGTCGCCGGCTGCAGATCCACCTCGATCACGAAGTCGCCGCGGCCCGCCGGGGACGCCCGATGGCCATCGCCGTCTTCGACATCGACAAATTCAAGCACTACAACGACACCTTCGGGCACATCGCGGGCGATGAAATCCTGAAGGCCGTGGGCAGGGTGCTGGAGAAGGAGAACCGGGCGATGAACGTCGTCGCCCGGTACGGGGGTGACGAGTTCGTGTCCGTCCTGTCCGAGGCCGGAGTCGAGGGCGCACGGCAATTCGTCGACCGGGTGAAGGAGCAGATCGCCCAGAACGAGACGCTCGCCAAGTTCGGGATCTCGATTTCGGTCGGGTGTGCGCAGTTCGACCCGGACACCATGTCGAGCGTGAACGACGTGCTCCGGGCGGCCGACGCCGACATGTACGAGGCGAAGTCCCGTCGCCATGCGCAGTGGCAGGCGAAGGGACAGGGGTAGACCGGCAGCCGCCCCGTACTACCGTACTGGGTCACTGCTGCGCACCGTCCTCCGACCCGGCCCATGAGCGCATCCGAAAGGGAGATCCGCGAGCTCCTCGACTTCGCCACGACGTTGGCCCACCAGGCAGGCGACATCACCCTTAAGTACTTCGGCGGTGTGGTCGCCTCCGATGCGAAAGGCGACGGCACACCTGTCACCGTCGCAGACCGTGAGGCCGAGCAGCTGATCCGCTCGCAGATCGAGCGTCGCTTCCCGGATCATTCCATCCTCGGCGAGGAGTACGGGGAGTCGAATCCGGGGGCCCGGGTTCGCTGGATTCTCGACCCCATCGACGCCACCCGATCCTTCATGCGGGGGGTCCCGCTCTACGGCGTTCTGATCGGCATCGAGATCGAGGACGAA
>CALHIO010000221.1 GCA_938030915.1 uncultured Gemmatimonadota bacterium | reverse complement strand
CGAGGCGGACGGGCTCGAGGCGGGGGCGGAGTACTTCTACAGATTCCACTGCGGCGGAGCGACCAGTCCCGTCGGGCGCACCAAGACGCTGCCCGGGCTCGATGCCGAGCTCCAGCGATTCGACTTTGCCTTTGCCTCGTGCCAGCACTACGAGCAGGGATTCTACACGGCACTCCACCATCTGGCCGAGGAAGATGTCGACCTGATCGTGCATCTCGGGGACTACATCTACGAGGGCGCCGCAACGGACCGTGGGGTCCGGAGGCACGAAGGGCCGGAGGTGGTGACCCTCGAGCAATACCGGGCCCGGTACTCGATATATCGGATGGATCCCGCCCTTCAGGCGGCGCATCACGCAGCACCCTGGGTCGCATCGACCGACGACCACGAGGTCGACAACAACTACGCCGGGCTCATTCCCGACGACGACATGTCCCCTGAGGACTTCGTGCTGCGGCGTGCCGCTGCCTATCAGGCGTTCTACGAATTCATGCCCCTTCGCCGGTCCACCATGCCCACGGGCCCGAACGCGCTCATGTATCGTAGACTGCGCTTCGGCGCGCTGATGGACATGAATGTGCTGGACACGCGGCAGTACCGGGACGACCAACCGTGCGGAGATCGATTCAAGCCGTCGTGTGACGAGCACATGGACCCGACTCGAACCATCCTGGGGTCGGCGCAACGTGACTGGCTCTTCGACGGGCTCGCCGAATCCGCAGCACGGTGGAACGTCCTCGCTCAGCAAGTCCTGGTCGCGCGCTTCCGGAACTACGACGACCGCGGACGCGAGACGTGGACCATGGATAAGTGGGACGGCTACCCGTTCGATCGTACGGCCCTGTTCGACACGCTGGCCGGCGCGGACGTTTCGAATCCGATCGTCCTAACTGGTGACATCCACTCCAACTGGGTGGGACGCCTCCTCCGGGACTTCGACGACGAGCGCTCAGAGGTCGTCGGCACGGAGTTCACCTGCACGTCGTTGACATCAGGCGGCGACGGTGAGCCCCAGGCTCGAATCGGAGCCCAGGCCCTGCCCCACAATCCACACTTCGACTTCTACAACAGTCAGCGGGGCTACGTCCTGTGTTCGGTCACCCCGGAGACGTGGACCACCCGATACCGGCGCGTCCCGATCGTCGAGAAACCCGGTGGCCCGGTCGAGGACCTGGCCACCTTCGTGGTCGAGAATGGGCGCCCGGGGGTACAACCGGCCTGATCGAGGACGACTTGCCCGCCCGGGACCCACCGAGGACATTGCCCAACCTTGAAGTGAAGCGATCGCGCGACGGACTCGAGTCGCGCGAGACACTCTCCAGCCAGGAGCATCCCGTGAAGAAGGCCCTGATCATCGCGGCGTTCGCCGCGCTCGGCGTGACCGCGCCCGTCTCGGCTCAGGCCAGCAACTTCAGCTTCTTCATCACCAGCACCGGACCTGGTGACGGAGCGAATCTCGGTGGCTTGCGTGGAGCCGATCAGCACTGCCAGGACCTGGCGTACGCCAAGGGCTTCGGTGACGTGACGTGGCGAGCCTACCTGAGCGCAATCGCCATGGGCGGAGAAGCCGCGGTCCATGCACGCGACCGGATCGGTGACGGCCCGTGGTACAACTACGCCGGCGACATGGTCGCGCAGAACGTCGCCGACCTGCACTCGGACAACGCCAATCTCACCAAGGAGTCGATCCTGACCGAGAACGGTGACCAGGTGAACGGGCGCGGAGACTCACCGAACATGCACGACATCCTGACGGGGTCGACCATGGACGGCATGGTGAGCATGGCCGAAGGCCATGACGCCTGTGCCAACTGGACGAGCAACGGCGAAGGCAGTGCGGCGGTGGGTCATCACGACCGCCAGGGCGGCGGTCAGAACCCGACCTCGTGGAACGCCGCGCACGGGTCCCGTGGCTGCAGCCAGTCCGACCTGCAGGGAACGGGCGGGAACGGTTTCTACTATTGTTTCGCGATCGACGCGAACGAACAGGAGGCGTTCCGGGAGGAGTAACCGGCCCGCCTCCCCGCCCCGCATGTCGGGGCTCGGAGAGATCGGTTTGAACAGACGAACGGCGACGATCGGGGTCCTGCTGGCGGGGGCCCCGTTCGTACATGGAGCCTGTCAGGCACAGCAGTCGGCGGACGCCCCGTGGGGGATCACTGCGGTGGACGGCCTGCACCTCGGTCACCACACGCTCGAGGCGCGCCCGACCGGGTGTACCGTCATTCTCGCGGGCGACGGAATGGTCGGCGGAGTCGATGTCCGCGGTGGCGCCCCCGGCAGCCACGAAACCGAGCTGCTGGATCCCGTGCACTCGAACCAGGGCGTGCACGCGGTAGTGCTCTCTGGTGGATCCTCGTTCGGGCTGTCGACCACCGCCGGCGTAATGCAGTACCTGGACGAACGCGACATCGGCGTCCGCGTCGGCAACAAGACGATTCCCATCGTCGTCGGGGCGATTCTCTACGACCTCGGTCTGGAGGGCGACCGGCGCATCCGCCCGGACGCGGCGTGCGGGTACGCGGCCGCCGAAGCAGCCTCCGCGGCCCGCCCGGCCGAGGGGTCGATCGGAGCAGGGGCAGGCGCCACCGTCGGCAAGCTGGGTGATCCGTACCGTCCGATGAGGGGCGGCTTCGGGACCGCCTCGATCACCCTCGACAACGGGTTGACCGTGGCCGCCGCGGTCGCCGTGAACGCCGTGGGCGACATCATCGACCCTTCCACCGGGGAGATCGTGGCAGGGGCGCGAACCGAAGACGGTGACAGCCTCCTCGATATTCGCACCGTCCTTCGGGGTGGCGTCCAACTTGACCCGCCACCCGCAGGGACCAACACCACCATCGGGCTCGTGGCGACGAATGCGTCCCTCACGAGGGCTCAGGTCACCATGGTCGCCCAGATGGCTCAGGACGGCCTCGCCCGGACGACGTACCCCTCGCACACGCCGTCGGACGGCGACACGGTGTTCTCACTGGCCTCGGGACGGTGGGAGGGTGAGGCGAGCGTTCTGCTCGTCGGCGCGCTCGCGGCCGATGTCATGGCCGAGGCGATCCTGCGTGCCGTTCGCCTGGCCGAAAGTCTGCCCGGCATTCCGTCGGCTTCGGAGTTCGGGCGCTGACCGGATCGCCCGACGGACCCATGGCACTCCACCTCGGGGTCCTGATCGTCTATTCGCTGGGCCTCGTGGCCCTCGGACTGGTCATGTCCCGTCGCGTCGGGGGGAGTAGCAGCTTCTTCGTCGCGGATCGTTCATTCGGTCCGGGGATGATGTTCTCCACCTTCCTGGCCGCGAACATCGGAGCCGGATCCGTGATCGCCGCCTCGGAGCTGGGATACGAAGCCGGCCTGTCCGCCTGGTGGTATGTCGGCTCCGCCGGCATCGGGCAGATCCTCTTCGCCTTCTTCGTCGGGCCGCGTATCTGGCGTGCGGGCACGAAGCACGGCCTGTACACCGCTGGCGATTATCTCGAACTGCGCTACGGCAACGCGGTCCGGGCCATGGTCGTGTCGATTCTCTGGCTCGGGACGCTCGCGATTCTGGCGGCGCAGCTCATCGCCATGTCTCAGATCCTCGAGTGGGTCCTCGGCACGCCCCGGTGGGTCGGGGCCACGCTCGGCGCAGTGATCATGGTGGTCTATTTCACCGCGGGAGGCCTGCTGACTACAGCGTGGGTGAACCTCGTCCAGCTTTCGGTTCTTCTGATCGGCTTCCTCGTCGCAATCCCGATTGCCGTGAAGAACGCGGGCGGGGTCGACGCGGTGCTGGCAGCCGCACCGACGAGCCCCGACTTCATGAACCCCATGGCCTTCGCGGGCATCATCATGTTCGTGATCCTGATGCCCTCGTTCGTCGTGTCGCCGGGCCTCGTTCAGATGGGCTACGCTGCACGGGACGAGCGATCGCTCCGGAAGGGCGTTGCTCTCCAGGCCCTCGCCCTGCTCGCCTTCGCATTCGTGCCGATGTCGGTCGGGATCATCGCCCACAGCTTCGATCCGGATCTGGCCAACGGCGCGTACGCGGTCCCGACGATGCTCACGCTCGGCCTCCCACCTCTCCTGGGGGCACTCGGCCTCGCCGCTGTGTTTTCGGCGGAGGTCAGCTCGGCAGACACCGTGTTGTTCATGCTGTCGACCTCTCTTTCGCAGGACATCTACAAGCGATACATCGCGCCGGAGGCGACGGATCAGGAGGTTCTGCGGGTCGCGCGGTTCGCCGCCGTGCTCGGTGGGATCGGAGGGCTGATCCTGACTCTTCGTTTCGACAGCGTGCTCGATACGATCACCATCTTCTACGCGATCATGAGCGTGAGCCTCTTCGTCCCACTCCTGGCGGGCGTGTATACCCGGAGACCGGGCGTCCCCGAGGCGGTGGCCGCGATCGGCGCAGGCGTGACGACTCTCGTGGCCGTCTCGCTGGCGGGCGAGGCCGGGATGGTATCGTCCGCCGTGGCGCGAAGCGCGACCGGGATCGGGATCGTGGCGTCGGCCGTCGTCTTTGCTCTGATACTGCTGATACGCCGCCCCGGCACCCGAACGTCGAACGCATCGCATGTCTGACCCGCGCCCCTACCGGCTCGAACCCTCGCCCGACGAGATGCGGGCGATGCTCGAACAGGTGACGGATCGGATCATCGACCACATCGAGTCGCTGTCCGACCAGCCGGCGTCGTACGATACGGATGGACGTGCCGTGGCTCGGGCATTCACGGAGACCCTCCCGGCCGAGGGCACGGATCTCCCGATACTTCTCGACCGGATCTTCGAGGAGGCGGTCCCGCATTCGTTCAACACGGCCGGACCGGGATACCTCGCATACATCCCCGGTGGAGGCGTCTTCCCGTCGGCGGTCGCGGACCTGATCGCGAACGCCATCAACCGTTACGTCGGCGTCTGGGTCGCCGCTCCCGCCCTCGTTCAGATCGAGCTGAACGTCGTTCGTTGGTTCTGTGAGATCGTAGGGTTCGGTGAAGGGAGCGGGGGCATTCTGACCAGCGGCGGCTCGCTGTCGAACCTCACCGCGATCGTCGCGGCCCGTCGCGAGCGGCTCGGGGACGACCTCGCGGGTGGCGTGATGTATACCTCGGATCAGACCCATCACTCGGTCCGAAAGTCGGCGGTGCTGGCCGGCTTTCCCGAATCAGCCGTGCGCCAGATCGAGACGAACGAGCATCAGGAGATCCGGATCGATCGCCTGCAGGCTGCGGTCACCGAGGACCGAGCCGCCGGTCGCAGGCCGTTTCTGATCGTCGGAAGCGCGGGCACTACGAACACGGGTGCGGTGGACGACCTCGAGGCACTGGCCGATCTCGCCGAACGGGACGATCTCTGGCTCCACGTCGACGGGGCGTACGGTGGATTCTTTGCACTGACCGAGCGCGGCCGCGAGGCGATGACGGGTCTCGACCGTGCGGACTCCGTCACCCTGGACCCCCACAAGGGGCTCTTCCTGCCGTACGGAACCGGTGCCCTGCTCGTGCGCGACGAAGGCGCGTTACGCCGCGCACACGCGACCTTCGCCGACTACATGCCCGTTATGCAGCACGATCCGGATTTCGTCGACTTCTGCGATCTGTCGGCAGAGCTCTCTCGCGACTTTCGTGGCCTGCGCATCTGGCTTCCGGTGAAGCTCTTCGGGATCGACGCCTTCCGGGCCTCCCTCGACGAAAAACTCGACCTCGCTCGCTGGGTGACCGAGCAGATCCGGGCCGTTCCCGAGCTGGAGATCGTGACCGAGCCTCGCCTCTCGCTCGTCTCCTTCCGTCTCCGGGACGACGAGGACGATCACGCGACCCGCGATCTGCTGAGCGCGATCAACGCCCGACAGAACGTCTACGTCACCGGAACGATGGTCGACGGCCGCTTCGCGATCCGGATCTGCGTCCTGTCGTTCCGTACGCATATGGACAGGATGGAGCTCTGCATGAGCGACATTCGAGACGCGGTCACCGAGGTGATCGGCACCGACTGATCCATCACGGACCGACGCCCCAGCGGCCGCGGCTGCGGCTGGTCAGGGCAGGAGGACGACCTTGTTCCAGCCCGGCTCCCGAGCCGCGAATCGTCGGTACGCCTCGACTCCGTCCGCCAGAGGGAGTCGATGCGAAATCATGGTCGCGATCCGCTCCTGCTCCCGGAGCGCCAGATCGAGTGAGGTCGGCATGTAACGACGCGCCGGACATCGCCCCGCAGCGTACGAAAGATTGAGGTCGTACAGCTCACCGGGAGAGAGCGCGAGATGCGGTTCCGTGTGCACCCCCAGAGCGCCGATCCGGCCCCCGGGACGAAGCAGATCGGCCGCGAGCCGCGTGGCGCTCGCGTTGCCCACTGCCTCGATCGCCGCGTCGGCGCCCCGTCCCTCGGTCTGAGCATCGACGACGGCGCGGGGCTCACCTTCCGAGTCGACGTGGACCGCCAACGCACCGAATGACGTGGCCATGTCCAGACGGGATGATACCCGGTCGACCGCGACGACCGCATGAGCGCCACGATCGAATGCGGCCAGGATCCCCAGCAGACCGACGGGACCGCAGCCGACCACGACCACCACGTCTCCATCCGATACGCGCGCGATGTCGGCTCCGAACGACGCCGTCGAGAGGATGTCGCCCGACAGGAGTGCGACGGCCTCGTCGAGGCCCTCGGGAACCGCGACCAGCGTCGCATCGGCATGGGGCACACGCACGTATTCGGCCTGCCCCCCGTGCAGACCCCGCCCCTCCTCGACCCATCCGAAAAGCTGCCCTGAAGTGCAGCGGGCAGTCAGGCCTACCCTGCAGTAGAAGCAGGCTCCGCAGTTCGTCGTAAAGGGCGCCACGACCCTCGCCCCTGCCGCGAACGCCCGGACCGCCGACCCGACCTCGACGACCTCTCCCAGCGGTTCATGCCCCATGACCGTTCCGACGTCGAGGCCGACCTCTCTGCCGAAGTACGGGTGAAGATCCGACCCGCAGATTCCCGCCGCCGTCACCCGTACGATGACGTCCGAGTCCTCGACGATTCCCGGCTCGGGCACGTCCTCGTAGGCGAGCTCTTCGATTCCCTGAAACGTGATCGCCCTCATGAGGCTCCCTCCTTGGTGATCAGGCGCGTGCCGTGGCCTTCAACGTCGGATCGGCGCGCCACATCAGACGCCGCACCATGAGCACCGAGGCGATGGTTGCCGCAACGCCACCCGAGAGAATACCGACCCACACACCTTCGACCGACTGACCAACGACCCGTACGGCGAAGAAGGCCGTCGGCACGCCGATAATCAGCACCCGAAGCGTCGTGATCATCAGCGCCGGCAAGCCGTGGCCCAGCCCCTGGAGCAGTCGACCCGTGGTCATGCCGACCGCCATCATCGGGTACGCGAAGATCATGTATCCCAGGTACGTAGTACCGATCTCGATCGCCCGAGGGTCATCGGTGAAGATGCGCACGATGACACCCGAGGAGAGGAACGCGGCTCCACCGATGATCGCAGCGAGCGAGATCGCCCACCGGTAGGTGTACAGCGCCGTGGATCGGACCAGATCGCTGCGTCCGGCCCCCGCGAACATTCCGACGACCGTCACAGCCGCGCCCGCGAGGCCGAAGATCGGGAGCACGACGATCATGTCGACCTTCGATGCCGCTCCGTACGCAGCGACCGCCACGGCGCCGAAGTCCGAGAGCAGCCAGTTGTAGAGCATCGTACCCACCGACATCACGATCATCGACGCCGCGATCGGGATGGCGAGTCCGGCCAACGGCCCCAGGACCGCAACCCGCGGTATCAACATCGACGGCCGAAGCCTCACGAACGCCGTCTTCCTGCGAATCAGGAGCACCGCGAAGGACGACACGGAGATCAGCACGGATACGACGGTCGCGAACGCGGCACCGGGCAGGCCGAAATCGAGGACGAGGATGAGGAGCGCGTCAAAGCCGATATTTGCGACTGTCGCCACCGTCAGCACGATCATCGGTGTCTTGGCGTCACCCTCGCCCGTCAGAATCGACCGGAGCACGGAAGAGACGAAGAAGAGTGGCATGAACAGTGCGAGCACACGGAAGTAGGACCAGCCCAGCTCCGCCACGCGCCCCTCTGCTCCGAGCAGCTCCAGCATCGTAGGACCGCCGGCGAGACCCACACCCCCGAACGCGATCCCGAGCAGGAGCCCGGTTCCGATCGCAGTACCAGCCGCCGCGTCCGCTGCCGCCGCGTCTCCACGGCCCACGGCCTGCGCGACCATCGCGGTCACGGCCGTGCCAAGCCCCATCGTCAGGGCCATGGTCAGAAAGAACAGCGGGGCGACGAAGGTCGCAGCGGCGAGAGCGTCCGTCCCGAGTGTGCCGATGAACGCCGTATCGGCGATCAGATACGTCGTGTGCACCGTCATCCCCGCCATCATGGGGAGCGCCATGACCCACAGCGCACGACGAGGAGCCTTCAGAAACTCCTCGAGCCGATCGGTGCGGACCGCGGCGCCGGACGCGCTCATCTGGGCGTCAGGCTCGCGCAGAGGCTAGAACGGAAGACCGTCGTCGCCGTCGTCGAAATCGGCCGGCGGGTCGGGCCAGGGCTCGTCCTCGGCCGGCTGAGCACCACTTCCGCCTGCCTGATCGCGCGTGATCTTCCACGCCTTCACATCCGTATACCAGCGGCCGTTGAACTCGCGACTCTGAACGTCGATGTGGGCGGTAACCGTCTCGCCCTTGGTCACACCGAACTTGTCGATGTTGTCACCCCACTGAATGACCGCAACCTGCTTCGGATATTGGCCGGGCGTCTCCATGATGAACTGCTGTTTGCGCCAGGTGCCGTTTTTGCCCTGACCGGACTCTTCTGCGAGGACGTCGATGACTTCGCCGGTGATCGTCAGGTCCATGCGGTGTCGCGGGGTTGATCGTTCGGATGGATGCGCCGGAACGATGGCGCGTTTGAGATCCGAAAGGCTGTCGAAAAGCGTCCTCGAGCGCCAGAGGGCAAAGCATCCACCCTGCGCGTCGATTCACGTAGATTGAAAAGCCATGCCGTGAGTGCACTCCCCATCCACATCGACCCCGAGGCCCTGCCCCGTGAGCACCTTCGACGACCAGCTCGAGAAAATCCAGACCGCACCCGGATTCATCGCCGCCCTGGACCAGAGTGGCGGGAGTACCCCGCGCGCACTGGCCTCCTACGGGATCGGCGAAGACGAGTGGAGCGGCGAAGAGGAGATGTTCGATGCGGTCCACGCGATGCGGACGCGGATTGTCACCATGCCTGCCTTCGGCGGCGATCGAATCCTCGGCGCGATCCTCTTCGAGGGCACGATGGACCGGGATATCGAAGGCCTGCCGACGGGCACCTACCTCTGGGCCACCAAGCAGGTCGTCCCGTTTCTCAAGGTCGACAAGGGGCTCGCCCCCGTGGAGGACGGCGTGCAGCTCATGAAGCCGATGCCCGGGCTCGACGCGACGCTCGAGCGGGCGCGCGCCCTGGGCATCTTCGGAACGAAAATGCGCTCCGTCGTGAAGGAAGCGGACGCCACGGGGATTCGTGTGATCGTGGATCAGCAGTTCGAGGTCGGGAAGCAGATCGTGGGGCACGGTCTCGTACCGATTCTCGAGCCCGAGGTCGACATCCACTGCCCGGACAAGGCCGAGGCCGAGCAGCTCCTCCTCGAAGGACTCATGGCCGGACTGGACGCCCTCGCGGACGACCAGAAGGTGATGCTCAAGCTCACGCTGCCGAACGTCGATGGATTCTACACCCCGTGCATCGAGCACCCCAACGTGTTGAAGGTCGTCGCGCTCTCCGGTGGATACTCGCGTGACGAGGCGAACGCGCGCCTCAGCCGTCAGCCGGGGATGGTAGCCAGCTTCTCGAGGGCCCTGGTGGAGGGGCTGAGCGCCCAGCAGTCGGACGAGGAGTTCAACGCCGGTCTGGACCGCGCAATCGAGTCGATCTTCCAGGCATCGATGACCTGATTGGTACATGTCAAAGCCATATGAGCAATCGTTTTAGATATTGCCATATGATGTAACATCTGAAGCACCTGCCCCGGCCGAGTCCGATTCGATCAGGGGTCGAGCACGAACTCCGTCGTGATCTCGATCGCGTCCTTGAGCGTCTTGTAGACCGGGCACCGATCCGCGTGCATCGCATGCACGCGCTCGACGGTCTCCCGGTGCTCTTCCCCGGCCCTGAGCCGATAAGTGACGTGGATCCGTCGGATCACCAGGACACCGTCCTCCTTTCCGACCTCGCCACGGACGTGTCCGCTGAGCAGGCCCTCTCCCGCACCGATCCCGCGCGCCTCCAGCGCGCCTCCGAAGGTCCCGGTCAGTCAGCCGCCCGTGGACGCCATGACGTAGTCGAGTGTCGTCGTGATCTCCCGGTCGGGATCGGCCCCGTAATGCTCCTTGATCGCACCATGAACGCCGAATTCCACCGGTCCGTCGTGGGCAGGGAGCCAGGCATGACGATAGGGGCCCTTGATCCGATCGATCCGGATATCGGCCGTGTAGACGGTGTCACTCATGGTGCCTGTGGGTGCGAGGTGTTGCGACACGCCGATTCTGCCTCACCCCGGGGCGCTCGGCAAGCAGGTCGGGCCCCGCAGGCCCCGGCAGCACATGAGATAAGGACGTTCATCCTTGCTCTGTCACGATCTTCGGTTTATCTTCGGTTTCCGCGTTCCGGTAGGGAACGAGGGGGCCGATTCGGTCACGAACGGCTCGGGAGAGGACGTGTGACGCGGAGCGCCGGTGACGATTCCCTACGTAGAACTGCATTGCCACTCGGGGTTCTCCTTCCTGGACGGTGCATCACATCCCGAGGAGTTGGTACTCGCCGCACTCGAACT